>CACKPP010000044.1 GCA_902602105.1 uncultured Pelagibacteraceae bacterium | reverse complement strand
TATGCTAGGGGAGAAGATACCTATGATCCAATTTTATCCCAAGCAGTAGTTTTTCCAGAGACCAATGATGAAGTTTCAAAAATACTCAAACTATGTAATGAGCATAAAATTCCAGTTGTTCCATTTGGAACAGGAACGTCTTTAGAAGGAAACGTTGTAGGTAATGAAAATGGTATAACTATTTGTTTGGAAAAAATGAATAAAATTTTAAGTGTTAATGTAGAAGATTTTGATTGCAGAGTTCAAGCCTGTGTAACAAAAGAACAATTAAATGAGTATTTGAGAGAGGATGGTGTTTTTTTTCCAATTGATCCAGGGGCAAATGCTGCACTGGGTGGAATGGCTTCAACTTCAGCCTCAGGTACAATGGCTGTAAAATATGGAACTATGAAAACAGTTATTTCAGGTCTTACTGTTGTTTTACCTAATGGTGAAATTATAAAAACAGGGGGTAGGACTAAAAAAACATCAGCAGGTTACAATTTAACAAATCTATTTATTGGAGCAGAGGGGACTTTAGGTATTATCACCGAAGTTCATTTAAGATTATCTCCCATACCAGAAAACATAATGAGTGCTATATGCCATTTTCCTTCTTTAGAGGATGCAGTCATGACAGCTCAGCAGGTTATTCAGTATGGTGTTCCAATTGCCAGAATTGAAATGCTTAATGCTGATCAAATGGGTATAAGTATCAATTATTCAAAATTAAAAGATGTTGAGGCAGTCCCAACTTTATTTTTTGAATTTCATGGATCAGAAATATCAAATAATGAAAATATAAAAATTGTAGAGGAACTATCAAAAGACAATAATGGAAGCTCTTTTAAATGGGCAAAAGATTTAGAAGAGAGAAACAAAATTTGGAAAGCAAGATGGGATGTCTATTACTCTGTTAAAGCTCTACATAATAATGGAAGAGTTTATTCCACTGATGTGTGTGTTCCAATTTCAAAGATTACAGAGTGCGTAAAACACGCAGAAGAGCAAGCAAAAAAATTTGGAGTAAGAGCTCCAATGGTAGGTCATATGGGTGATGGGAATTTTCATGTAGTTTTACCTTATGATCCTACAAAAAAAGAAATGTATAAAAAAATCAGAGCTTTTAACGATACATTAATAAAAAAAGCATTAGAGCTTAATGGAACTATAACAGGAGAACACGGGGTAGGTCTTCATAAAAAAGAGTATTTACTAGAACAACATCCTGACAATATTCCTGTAATGAAATCAATCAAAAGGACTTTGGATCCAAACAACATAATGAATCCTGGCAAAATATTTGATCTCAATTAATTTAATTTTAATTATCTCATGAAAAAAATTTTAATTACAAGAAAGCTGATTAAAGAAAGTGAGGATAAAGCTACAAAAACTTTTAATCCTATTTTTAATTCAAATGATGAATTATATTCACAGTCAAAAGTAATTGAAATGTCTAAAGGTTGTGATGGAATTTTATCATCACTTACAGACAAAATGGATCAAGAAACAATCAATAAGCTTCCTGATACTGTCAAAATAATTTCTAATTTTGCAGTAGGTTTTGGAAATATTGATTTAGAAGCTGCAAAAAAAAGAGGCATAGCAGTTACTAATACCCCAGAGGTTTTATCTGATGCAACTGCTGAAATAGGTGTTCTTTTGATTTTAGGTGCTTGCAGAAGAGCTGCTGAAGGAATTGAGTCAGCAAGAGAAGGTGGTTGGAAATGGTCTGCAGATTATCTAATTGGAAAACAATTAACTGGAACAAGATTAGGTGTTTTAGGAATGGGAAGAATTGGTCAAAAAATTGCTAGAATTGCTAAATCACTAGGTATGATAATTCATTACCATAACCGATCAAGATTAAATCCTGAAAAAGAAAATGGTGCAATTTATCATGACAATTTAAAAAGTCTTTTTTCAGTTTCAGATGTTTTATCTATTTGTTGTCCTGCAACAAAAGAAACAGAAAATATGATAAATAAAGAGACAGTTGAATACTTTCCTAAGGGTGCTGTCATAACTAATGTAGCTAGAGGAGATATTGTAGATGATGAAGCATTAATTGATGCTTTGAATAGAAG
>CACKPP010000043.1 GCA_902602105.1 uncultured Pelagibacteraceae bacterium | reverse complement strand
AGTGAACTCCCTGAACATAAGTGTCTACTGAAACAACTAACTTTTTTGATTTATCAAAAAAAACATCATCATTCAAATTAAGAGAACTTTTATTATTTTGTGATAATTTAAGAAAATATTTTTTAATTATTTGAAATTCATGCATTTGAAGATCTTAATTTTTTGGCAACATTATCTAATAAAGCATTTAAATACTTTGTTTGAGCATCATCTAAAAAAAAATTTGAAGCATCTAAATATTCTTTGATAATAATATTTATCGATATGTTAGGTTTGTATAAAATTTCATAGGTTGCTGATTTTAAAATTATTTGAAACAATTTATCCATCTTATTAAGAGAAAACTTATTGTCTAGGTTTTTGTGTAATTCCTCTAATATTAGATCGTTACGCTCAATAGTGCCAGATACTATGTCTTTAATAAATTTTTTAAATCTATGTTTTGGAAAAGTTAGTTGTTCATCATTATTAAAAAATTTTCCATATAAAATTTGAATAACAATAACCCTAGGATTCTTTTGGGGACTAAATGATTTTTTCATTTTTGTGATAAAACAGACAAAATGGCGCTAACAGCCTCTGCACCCTTTTTTTTTCTAGCTATTGCTTGTTTCATATTCAAACAGGTTATAATTCCATTCCCAATCGGCTTTTTTGATTGAATTGACAATTTCATAATTGCGTCAGTTGAGGCTTGAGATATGAAATCAAAATGAGGTGTTTGACCTTTTATTACACAGCCTAAAGCAATAAACGCGTCAAATTTTTTCAAATTTTTTGAAATAGTTACTGGTATCTCAAATACACCAGGAACATTAATAACTTTAATTCTGAATTTTCTAGGTACTAAGTTTATCGCACTTTTTAATAAGCCTGATGAAATATTTTGGTAATAATTAGCATTTACTATTAAAAGATTTTTATTCATTAAATTAACTCTTGTTTAGTTATCTTTATATCATAACCATCTAAACCAATAACCTTTTTTGGTGACTTGGTGATTAGTATCATATTCTTAATCTTTAAATCTTTAATTATTTGTGCTCCTATACCATAATTTCTAATTAACTTATCATTTCCTTTTTTATAAAAATTCTTATTTTTATAATCTTTAAGTGTTTGTGTCACAGATTTAAGGTTACTATCTTTAATAAAAACTAGAACACAGTTGTTAAACTTCTTAAAATAATTTAACGTTTTATTAAATGAATTTGGCAATTGTTGATTTATAAGATAATTATGTACTACATTTGATGAAATAACTCTTACTCTTGGTATAATTCCTTTTTTAATTTTACCTTTAATAAGTGCAAAATGTTCTGAACCATCAAGTAAATTTTCATATATCTTAATTTTATAATTTTGATTTTTGAATTTAATGTCTGATAATTTTTTTAATTTAATTAATTTTTCTTTTTTTAGACGATAAGAAATAAGATCCTCTATTTTTCCAATTTTAAGCTTATGTTTTTTAGCAAAAGCAAATAAATCTTGACCTTTTGCCATTGTTCCATCTTCATTCATTATTTCACAAATAACTGCTGAGTTATTTTTATTTGCCAATTTTGATATATCCACAGATGCTTCAGTGTGACCAGCTCGAACTAATACACCACCATCTCGAGCAATAATTGGAAAGACATGACCTGGGGAGACAATATCTTTTTTATTTACGTTTTTTTTTGAAGCAATTTTTATGGTATGTGCTCTGTCTTTTGCTGATATTCCAGTTGTAATACCCTTTTTTGCTTCAATAGAAATTGTGAAAGCAGTTTTATTTCTTGATTGGTTAATTGGTGACATAAGAGACAAATTTAATTTTTTAGCTTGTAAACTATCTAAAGCTAAACAAATCAAACCTCTTCCATATTTTGCCATGAAGTTGATATTTTTAGCATTAGTATCTGAGGTTGAAATAACAAGATCACCTTCATTCTCTCTTTTTTCATCATCAACAAGTATATACATACCTCCTTTTCTGGCAATTTTAATTATTGTTTCAATTGAAGAATAATTACTTTTTAGCATTAATAAAATTTTTGACGTATTTAGAAAGGATATCTATTTCAATATTAACGAAGTTTCCTTTTTTTACTTTCGATAAATTAGTTAAATTAAAAGTATGTGGAATGACCCATATTTGAAAACCTTTTTTTGTCACTTTTGATATAGTTAAAGAAATACCATTGATACAAATAGAAGCTTTTTCAATGATATTTTCTCTCTCTTTGGAATTAATTTCAAAATCAAAAATATAAG
>CACKPP010000042.1 GCA_902602105.1 uncultured Pelagibacteraceae bacterium | reverse complement strand
CAGAAGTGGAGGCTGATGCAGAAGTGATTATAGGGGCTATAACTGATACTTTACTTGAAGGCAAAATAAGAGTTTCAATTGTTGCTACATCTTTAGATAATCAACAACCAGAGTCAAAATCAGTTGTAAACATGGTACACAGAATCCAAAATAGAAATCCAGGATACTCAGATTTTAGCACTAATAATACAATAGGGTCATTTTCTTTCTCTAACAATGTACAAAGTCCAGTATCTCATGGAGCAAATGCATTAAAACTTGAAAATGAAATTGTCTCAGACAATTTTAATGAGTCAGTCAATGATGTAAACAATAGATATCATGAAGAATTGTTGAAAAATCAAGATGCAGAAACAATCATTGAAAATACTTCTAAAGAAAATGAAATATCTTTTTCTCAAGAAGCGATAGAAACACAAGAAACAGAAAAAGAAAAATCTGTTGATCTTAAAGAATTTGGTGTTGATACCGAAGAACCTGATTTATTTAGTAATGAAAATCAAGAGATATCCTCTGATAACTTATTAGGGTCCGCTGAAGATGACCACGAAGAAGATGATCTTGAAATACCTGCATTTTTAAGAAGACAAAAAAATTAATGGTCTTCAAAAAAATAAATGGAAGCCACCATGGTATCGGATACTTCAAAACATTATCCGGTACTGCTTGATGAATTAATCAGCATTATTACCCCTCAACATGGTGGCACATTTATTGACTGCACGTTTGGGCAAGGCGGGTACACAAATAAAATTTTAAATTTTAAAAATACACGAGTCATAGCCTTAGATAGAGATATAGAAAGTAAAAAAGAAGCAGAAAAAATTCTTAAAAAATTTCAAAGTAGATTTATATTTAAAAATAAAAGATTTAGTCAATTAGATAATCTAAAACTCAAAAATGAAAATATAAGATGTATAATCTTTGATTTAGGATTTTCATATTCACAAATTAAAGATCCAAAAAAAGGTTTATCATTTAATTATGATGGAGAACTAAATATGCAAATGGGTTTTAATGATTTTGCAGCGAAAGATGTGATAAATAAATTAGATACTGAAAAGCTTACTAAAATTTTTAAATTTTTGGGTGAAGAAAAAGATGCTAAAAAGATAGCAATAAATATTGTTAGAGAGAGAAAAATAAAAGAAATCGATACTAAAATTCTAGTAAAATTAATTGAAAAAGTAAAAAAAAAAAAATTTACCAAAACTCATAGTGCAACAAAAGTTTTTCAAGCATTAAGAATTTTTGTTAATAAAGAAATTAGTGAATTAATTAATGGATTAATTGCTGCAACGAAAGTTTTAAAAAAAAATGGAGTTTTAGTGGTTGTAACTTTTCATTCTTTAGAAGATAAAATAGTTAAATATTTTTTTAAAAGTTTATCACAATCTAAAAGTGTTTCCAGATATGTTCCTGAGATAGATCAACCTAAAACTTTATTTAGAATGATTGAAAAAAAACCCAAAACACCTTCGGCGAGAGAATTAAAAGAAAATATACCCTCTAGATCAGCAAAACTTAGATATGTAATTAAAAAAGAAGATTTTTATGAGTTTCAAACAGATATTATCAAAAAGTTCGAATATTTACTAAAAATAGAAAACTTTGGAAATAAGTTATGAAAAAATTTTCTACTATTTTTTTAATTTTGTTTTTAATCTTATTTACAGCAATAGTTAAAAATTCAACAAAAAGAATTGATGATGAAATTTTTTCAAAAAAAGAAAATATTAGAGATCTGAAAAAAGATTTTGAAAATATCAAATTAGAACATGACTATCTAAGCTCAACAGAAAAATTGATTAAGTTCCAAAACTTATACTTTGAAAATGAATTAGTAAAAAAAAGTATTCAAGAAATTAAAATTCTTAATAAAAGTTTTAATAAGTTAGAGATAAAAAAACTAAAGTTTTTTGATGAAAAATAAAGAGTCTAGAATTATTTTAGAGGGTAGACAAAATGATTTTTTATATCAAAAAAATAAATCGAATTTAAATATAAAATTTAATAGAATATCATTTATTTTCTTTGTTTTTTTTATCTTTTTTTTAATCTATTCAATTCATTTAATTCATCTTGGGTCTAGAAAATTAAACATAGAAATTGTTGATAGAATAAAAGCGTCAGCAAATAATCTTTATAGAGCTGATATTGTTGATAGAAATAATAAATATCTAGTCAAAACAGTTAGTTCTATTGATATTGGAATTAGCACCAAAAAAATTATCGATAAAAAAAAATTGATATTAAACTTAAAATATATTTTTCCAGATAAAGATT
>CACKPP010000041.1 GCA_902602105.1 uncultured Pelagibacteraceae bacterium | reverse complement strand
ACGCTAAAAATATAGTTAAAATTGCAAGAAGAATAGAGTTTGCAAGTATCTATCCACCAAACGTGTTAGATAAGATGCAAAATGCTATTGTAAAATTTGATTTAGCTCAAATAAAAGCGCAAGGTGGATTAAGGTACATTGATATCTTTTTATTTCCAGCAGGAACCATTGTTGCTAGTGGTCCAAGTTGCTCAGAACAAGGATCAGGAAGATGGCTGCCTAAACCTTCAGATACTTTCAATAAATTTATCTTAATGTCAAAACCTAGTGTTGGCTATAAAGACATTCCTCTACTCTGGATTGATATGGTTGATATCAGTAAAATGATTGGTTTTATTTTACCTGATTGGATAGCAGATATTTTACCAGGTGAGTATCCAGTTCATAATAAAGATGGAATAGTTAAACAAAACTTTAAAGGAGTAGTTCTTAAAATTGTAACTGGTGACTTCAAATTACTTAAAGTTCCTGTTCCTTATGGACATATTTGGGACTCCTTTATGAGAGTTTTTCTTGGATTAGTATTTGGAATAATTATTGGTGTTCCCTTAGGATTATTTATGGGATTAAATAGATTTGCAAAAGGTTTTTTTGATCCATTAATTGAACTTTACAGACCGGTCCCACCATTAGCATGGGCACCATTGATTATTTCTGTATTAGGTATTGATAATACCGGAAAGGTATTTTTATTATTCATGGTTTCTTTATCAATCATGATCATTTCAGCGAGAGCTGGTGCATCTGGAACTCAACTTTCCAAGATTCATGCTGCTCACTCTTTAGGCGCTTCTAAAAAACAAATACTGAGATATGTAATCTTTCCAAACTCATTACCAGAAATTCTAACTGGGATAAGAGTTGCAGTAGGTATGTGCTGGGGAACTTTAGTGGCTGCTGAGTTTTTGGCTGGTACAACTGGAATAGGATTTGTTGAAAACGTTGCAAAGAAATATTTTCAATATGAGGTAATTTGGATCACTATATTTATTATGGGAATGCTTGGTCTTCTATTTGATATAACTTTAAGAAAGATAATTGATAAAACAATTCCATGGCGTGGAAAAGGTTAATTTGAAAACAATAGTTCTTAAAAAACAAATAATAAATATTTTTAAAAATTTTGGTTTAAATAATAACCATGCATCAATATCTGCTAGTGCCCTAATTAATGCTGAATTAGTTGGAGCTTATGGTCATGGTTTATCAAGGTTAAAAATGTATTGCGATCGAATTTCGAAAAAAGTAATTAATCCAAAACCCAAAATTAAAATTAAAAAAATTTCTAATTCTATCTCCCACATAGATGCTAATAATAGTATAGGATTTGTTGCAGCAGATATTGCTATCAAAACTGCAATTAAAAATGCAAAAAAAACAGGTATCGGAATGGTTGCTGTTAAAAATAGTGGTCACTACGGTCTTTCTGGATATTACGCAGAACAAGCTGTTAAAAAAAATTTAGTTACTATGATCTATACAAATGCCCCTCCAGCAGTAGCACCCTATGGGGCCTTTAAAAGTTTATTTGGAACTAATCCAATTTGTTTTGGAATACCTTCAGGTTCAAAAGTTCCTTTTATTTTAGATACATCTATCTCTAAGATAAATAGAGGAAAGATTAGAGTGGCTGCAAGAAATAATCAAAAAATTCCTGAAGGGGTTGCTTTAGATAAATTTGGTAAACCTACTACGGATGCTAAAAAAGCACTTCAAGGAGTTCAGTTGCCAATCGCAGGATTCAGAGGTTCTGGATTAGCTTGGATGGTCGATATTTTAAGTGGAGTGTTAACTGGTGGAAATCATGCAGGAAGAGTTAAGGACCCTTTTGATGACTTCTCAGGTCCTCAAAATATTGGACATTTGTTTATCACATTTAAAACAAATTTATTTGTCAATAATTTTAATAGTAGAATTAAGAACAATATAAAAACAATTAAAAAGTTACCAAAGATTAAAGGTGTTAAAGAAATTATGTATCCTGGTCAAAATAAATATAAAAGATTTAAAATGAATTTAAAAAAAGATATTAAAATATCAGAACTTACAAAAGGAGATTTAGAATTTCTCCAAAATTAAAATTTATGCTTTCAAATAAAGAAATAGTTTGTCCAAATAACCTTTTAAATGTAGCCCATAAAAAAAAAGGTGTTAAAGCAGGGATAGTTAATGCAGGTAAGCCTTTACCTATGTTGTCTGTTCAAGATGCAGTTAATGAAAATTTAATTGATCCAATTTTTATTGGTGATGAGAAAGAAATATTAAAATGTGCAGAAGATTTAAAGTGGGATATCTCAAAATATGAAATTATTAATGAGCCAATTGAAAATAATACTGCAGCAATTGCCGCCAAATTAGCAAGTGAAAAAAAAATTAGAATTATTG
>CACKPP010000040.1 GCA_902602105.1 uncultured Pelagibacteraceae bacterium | reverse complement strand
AAAACCTAAAACGCTACAAGTTTTTTTAACATCATTAACTATTAATGCTAAATCTTTCTGTTCTTTTTCTAAATCGTCTTTAGATCTAAACTTTTTATTATAAGCTACAAAATCATCTGGCCAAGCTCTAGACCAAGCAAAATCAACAAAAGTAGGTCCTTGCCAATCTTCTCTTGTTAGCCAATCAGGATAATTAAAGCTACCTTTTAAATTGTATTCATGAGCAACAAAATTAATTTTACATTCTATATTACTACGAGTTGTAGATCTGCATTTCATATTGCCATTAAATGCATTGGTTGCTCCCGATGTTAAATCATAAATAAAAGACTCTCCAGATTTCGAGGTTTGAGACTTTATAAATTTAGTAAAATATTCACCTTTATCTTTATAGGCAACGAAAATAGCCCCTCCTTTTGTAACCCATACACCTTCTACTTTTTCTAATTTTCTATTTGATAGATATTTTTTAATTACCTCTTCTTGAGTTATTGGTTTAACTCTTTCAATTTTACTTTTTAATTTTCCTTTACGAGAATAAACATCATATTTTTTTCCATTTTCATAAGTTAATAAACCATCTCCATGCCATTTATCTTTTCTAAAATTTCCTTTATATGTGTATTTTTTTTTTGCATTATATTCAGTGGCTTCACCATTTAATTTACCTTTTGTAAAATTTCCTTCTTGCCAAGTTCCATCACCCCATTCATATCTTCCCTTTCCTGAAAACTTTCCTTTGTGCCAATTTCCTAAATATTTACCATTTTCATATATGTATTCTCCATAACCTTCTTTACAGTCACCTTTAATACATTCAGCAAAAGCATTCCCACTTAACAACAAACCCAGAACCGCGATCTTTAAAAGTTTTTTCATAAATATAAGTATATAATATTATCTCTCCAGGTACCAGTTGAGTACCAGTTTAAGTAAATTAATTAAGCTTTATTTTCTAATATTAATTGAAAGCTAAATTAAAGTTATATGATTTTATAGGATGTTTTAAACTACCTTGGACTACTATGGACTGACATTAACTTCTATTCCTCGGCTTTTAAGTCCTTTGTGTCTACCAATTTCACCACGAGGGCATTAATGAATTTCATGAGTATTTATGCTAATATTTATAATTGAACAAGAGGAATAAGTAAAATTTTTTTAATTCTTGATTTGTAAAGTGAAATATATATCTAAAGAGTAGTGGATAAAAAAAATGAAATTGTATGGGGCAAACCTCCTTCGGACAATATATCTCTAGAGGATTGTGAGTGGTATCATGTTATGGAAATACCGGGAGTTGGACTAACCCCAAGTGTTTCTTTTGACTTGAGAAACGATTTAGATAATATTTTAGGAAGAAATGTTAACTATAAAGACAAAAAAGTAATTAATCTTGGAAGTATAACTGGACATTTGTCTTTCGAAGCAGAGAGAAGAGGTGCTGATGTTACTTCAGTGGATTTAAGTGTTGATCCAGATCAAATGGTTAAAAAACAAGCGACTGAACGTGATTGGGTGCCGAGAGCTAATGAAGACTGGAAAAAAGATTTATTAGCTTTTATGAAAAGAGAAGTTCAAAGAAGAAATGCATTTTGGTATGCTCATAAAGCTCTAAATTCAAAATCAAGATTATTAATTTCTCATGCAAATAATCTACCTAAAGATCTTGAAATGCATGATATTGGAATCATCTTTTCTGTATTAGTCCATATTAGAGATCCTTTTTTAGCATTACAAAGAATGTGTTCACATATTAACGAAAAAATTGTTATTACAGAACTTGGTGGATACCCAACATATATATTTAAATATTTACCAGCCAATTTTCACATAGCAACTCAAAATGCAAAAGCCAATTTCTTAGAAAAAAATGAAAAACTTTTAGACAAAATACCCAATTTTATTAGTAAAAGAATTTATAAAAATAGGCCTCTTCAAAGATTTTTACCTGAAATGAGCAGAACAGCTTCTAAATGGTGGGCTTTTAATCCAGAAGCAATCAAGGCTATGTTAAAAATTTTGGGTTTTGGTAAAACAAAAGTTAATTATCATTATTATAATCATGTTGAAGGTGAAAAAGTTTGGAATTTTACAGTTATAGGTGAAAGAACTGTTCCCGTTGAAAAATGTGATTATGATTATGATGCAAACTAATTTGTTATTTAAATTTTATTTTTCAAAAATATAATTGTAATTAATTTCACTTTTATAAACAAATTTTTTATATTTAGGAAAGTCTTTCTTTAGAATTTCAATTACTTGAATATGTTCTTCATATTTAGGGTTAAGTTCAATACATATAGATTTTAAACTTTTTTGTTTGATGGTTTTCAACATTCCATTTATTACTTTTAACTCATTTCCATCTACATCAATTTTAATATAATCAGCTGATAAATCTAAAGA
>CACKPP010000039.1 GCA_902602105.1 uncultured Pelagibacteraceae bacterium | reverse complement strand
TATCTTTAGGAAGTGTTTTGATTTTTTTTAACGAATTATACATTTGTTCATATGTTCCCTCAAAAATTCTTCCACAACCTAAAGAGAATAGAGTGTCACCAGTAAAAACTTTTTTTTCTTTAAAAAAATGGAAAGCTATATGTCCTGTTGTATGACCTGGGATATGATAAATTTTTGCTTCAAAATTATCTTTTCTCCAAATTGCTAGATCATCGACTAAAGTATCAATTTCTGGAATACGATTTTTATCACCTCTAAATCCAATTATGTTAGAGTTATATCTTTTCTTTAACTCTATATTGCCACCCACATGATCAAAATGATGATGAGTATTTAAAATATATTTAAGATTAATATTATTACTTTCAACAAAATCTATTATTGGTTTTGCTTCACTAGGATCTACAACACAAGCACTTAGATCAGTTTCATCAATTATTAAATAACTATAATTGTCTTGTAAGCATTTAATTATCTCAATTTTCATTTTATTTTTCAATTAAAAATATACCAAGTTCACAGAATAGATTTTTAAATGATAAGTTTGAACTATTGATAGTTGATACATTTTTATTCATAAGAGCTAATGACTTAAAAATTTTAAAATTCATCATTTCAGAAAATCTAAAAAAATCCTTGATTGTACACATATGTATATTTGGTGTATTGTACCATTCATTTGGTAACGTTTTTGTGATCGGCATTGTTCCTTGAAATAATAAATTTAATCTTACTTTCCAATGTCCAAAGTTTGGAATCGTTACTATGGCTTTATTCCCAACTCTCAAAAGTTCTTTAATAACTATTTCTGGATTTATAAAAGCCTGCAAAGTTTGTCCTAGTACTACGTAATCAAAAGATTTATCTGGAAATTGTTTTAAATCAAATTCAGCATCACCTTCAATAGCAGTTAATCCTTTAGATATGCAAGTTTGAACTTTATCTTTTGAAATTTCAATACCTCTTATGTCTACATTCTTTTTTTTTTTTAAAAACTCCATTAAGGATCCATCATCACATCCAACATCCAAAACTCTTGTATTTTCAGTAATTATATCTGCAATTATTTTATATTCTAATTTCATAATTATTATTCAATATATGATTTATCTAAAAAATTTTTAAGAGTTCTTAAAAAATCAGGGACATCTAATAAAAAAGAGTCATGACCTTTGTCAGATTCTATCTCTACAAATCCTACATTTGCACCTATAGCATTTAAAGCAATGACTATGTCTTTATTTTCTTGAGTAGGGTAGAGCCAATCTGACGTAAAAGATATTACAAAGAATTTAGCTTTAGTATTTTTAAAAGCGCTAGACAGATTTCCATTAAATTGTTTTACTAAATCAAAATAATCCATTGCGCGAGTAATATAAAGGTAACTGTTTGCATCAAAACGATCTACAAACACTGAACCTTGATATCTCAAATAACTTTCTATTTGAAAATCAGCATCGAATCCGAATTTTAGGTCATCTCTTTCCTGAAGTTTTCTTCCAAATTTTTCTTGCAAACCTTTTTTAGACAAGTAAGTAATATGAGCAGCCATTCTTGCAACTGCTAAACCTTTGTCAGGAATAGTATTTTTAGATGAATATTTTCCATCTATCCAATTATGGTCTGCTGTAATAGCTTGTCTGCCAAGTTCATTGAAAGCAATATTTTGGGCTGAATGGCTAGATGTACAAGCTATTGGAACAGCTGTTTTTGTTTTTTCAGGAAAGTTGCTAACAAATTGTAAAACTTGCATTCCACCCATTGAACCTCCAACAACAGAAAAAAGCTTTTCAATTCCAAAATAGTCTAATAAATTTACCTGAGCGTTTACAATGTCATTAATTGTAATTACAGGAAAATCTGTACCATATATCTTTTTTGTTTTTTGATTGATATGACTTGGACCAAAAGAACCCATGCACCCACCTATTACATTTGCACAAATAACAAAATATTTATTTGTATCGATTGATTTATTTGGGCCTACTGCATAGGACCACCAACCATCTTTTTTTGTTATTGGATTTAATCCAGTAACAAATTGATCACCAGTTAGTGCATGACAAACTAGAATTGCATTATCTTTGTTCTCATTAAGAGACCCATATGTTTCGTAAGCTAAAGGGTAGTCATTTATAATTTGACCACAATCTAGTTTTAAGGGTTTTTTAATTATAAGAGTTTTTATATTTTCTTTTATATTCATATTAAAAGCCAAAGTCTGAATTGGGAGAAAAAAAACTTTTTTAGCGGTTTTTTTAAAGCGCTCGCAATTCAGGTAAATCAGCGCATAAATTTTGTACTAGAAGTTGTTTAGTATGTCAATTTTAAAAATATTTGAACTAATACTGTATGAAAAATTGTTATTTTATTTATAAAGAGGCTAAAATTTAAAACATGACAACTTTAAAATTTAAAAAGCTTAATATTGAGGCTTACAAGCCTGGCAAATCAAGCAATGGAAGATTTAAGAAAATTATAAAACTTTCTGCAAATGAGTCAGCGCTTGGAGTAAGTGCAAGAGTTAAAAAAGTAATATCCAACAAAAACTTAAATTTTTTTAGATATCCTGACGGTAAATCAAAAAAATTAAGA
>CACKPP010000038.1 GCA_902602105.1 uncultured Pelagibacteraceae bacterium | reverse complement strand
AAGGTGATAAAAGAGTTTTTATAATCAATGGTAAAGTATGTGGAGCAATATCAAGAATTCCTAAAAAAGGTTCATTTTTAAGCAATTTAAGTAAAGGTGCTAAACCAATTAATACCAATTTAACAGCAGTAGAAAAAAAAGTATCAAAAATAATTGCTAAAGATTTGAAAAAAGAAAATATTTTTTTTGCTGGAATTGATTTTGTTGATCAACAATTAAATGGTGATATTAATGTAACTTCTCCAACAGGGTTAAAGACTTTTTATGATTTATCAAAAGTTAATCTAGCCAAAACTTTTTGGAAAGAATTAAAAGCATGAACAATCTTACTGATCAGCAAAAAGGCTCTTTACTAGCCTTTGTTGCTGTAATGTTTATTACACCAGACTCGTTGTTTATAAGACTATCAAATGTCGATACTTGGGGTTTAGTTTTTTATAGGGGTATTATACCATTTTTTACTGTTTTTTTTGGAATGCTTCTTATTTATAAATTAAGTTTTTTTAAAATGTTGTTTTCGAGTGGTTACCATGGGCTCATTTACATAAGCACATTTAGTATAACAAATATTACATTTGTAGTTTCAATTCAAAACACCAATGTAGCTAATACTTTAGTAATGATAGCTACTGCACCAATGCTCTCTGCTATACTTGGTGCTATCTTTTTAAAAGAACCTCCAGATAAAAAGACATGGATATCTATAATTGTTACTTTTTTAGCAATAATTTATATTTTTTTCGACTCTATTAAATTAGGTAATCTTTATGGTGATATACTAGGGTTTGTGACTGCAATTGGTCTAGCTGTAGGAGCAGTAACCATTCGATCAGCTAAATCTAAAAATTTAGTTCCAGCAGCTGTAGTTGGTAAATTATTTGTAGCTACATTTGCATTATTTTTTATTGAAAGTTTCGTACTTGAAAATAAAGACTTAATTATTGTTCCCTTAATGTGTATTCTCTGTGTAGCGATACCTTTTGTATTAGTCACTATTGCACCAAGATTTATACCTGCAGCTGAGGTTAATCTATTTTTCCTTCTAGAAACTATTATTGGACCAATCTGGGTTTGGCTTATAATCAAAGAACAGCCAAGTTTAGAGACTCTACAAGGTGGTCTCATTATCATTTTAACTATTGCTATTCACTCATTTCTTAAGCTTAAAAAATCTTAAAACTAAATTTTAAATAACTTGATTTAGCCACAAATCAGAAATAGATGTCGATTCAAATGAACAAAGTTTTAAAAAATTCTTGGGCACTGTTTTTGGGAATGGGATTCTTAATGATGGCCTATGGCTTCCAAAGTTCTTTGCTTGGTGTAAGAGCTGTGCAAGAAGAATTTAGTTTGACGGCTACAGGATTTATGATGTCAGGTTATTTTGTTGGATATTTTATTGGTGCAGCAACTATTCCAAGTATAGTCTCGAGAGTTGGTCATATAAGGGTTTTTGCAGCTTTTGCATCGTTAGCATCATTGGTTATTTTAATTCATTCTATTTTAATAAATCCATTTATTTGGTTCTTGTTAAGAGTATTAACAGGAATTAGCATGGTTTGTATTTACACAGTAGCTGAAAGTTGGCTGAATGATAGATCAACAAATAAAAATAGAGGCAGTGTACTGTCGGTATATATGGTTATTTTATATGGATCTATGGGTACAGGAATGTTTCTTCTTAATTTTAGCAGTCCTGAAAATTTTCAGCCATTTATTTTAGTATCAGTAATAACTTCTGCAGCTCTAATTCCTATCTTGCTTACTAAAAAAAAACCACCAACTTTTAAAAAAATAAAAGCAATGTCGCTTAAAGATCTATATGAAGCTTCTCCTTTTGGAATAGTAAGTTCTTTTTTTTATGGAACAATTCAAGCTGCTCTTTTTACTTTGCTGGCTGTTTATGCAACTTCAATGAATTTTACTATACTTGAAATATCAATAGTCACATTTCTTTTAGCAATATCTGGAGCAATTTCACAATTTCCAGTTGGAAAAATATCAGACATGTATGATAGAAGAAAGGTTATAGTTATTTCTACATTTGGTGCTTCTATATTTGCTCTCCTATCAATTTTAGTTTCAAAACAAATGTATTTACCAGATGGACTTGCTACAAGTAAAACTTGGTTTTATATTTTTCTAATTCTTTTTTCTTTTTGTAGTCTACCAATGTTTTCTCAAATTTTAGCACATACAAATGATTATATTCCAAAAGAAAAATTTGTAGCTGCTGGTGCAGGTCTTCAATTCGTTTTTGGATTAGGTGCAATGAGTGGGCCATTTTTATGTTCAATATTTATGGATATAGTTGGTTCTAACGGGTTTTTTATTTTTCTATTTTTCTTTCATGCTGTTATTGGAGTATTTGGAATTTATAGGATGAAGGTTAGACAAACAGTTGAAAATCCAGATTCTCAGTTTGTTGCTATGCCTACAACAATAACACCTGCTGGAATTGAACTTAACCCTGTGACTGAACCAATTGAGGAACCAATCAAAGAAGAGGAAAAAAATTAAATTATCTTATCAATATATTTAGACATTTTAGATAAAACTTGTTTTTTTGATAATTGATCTGTTCTAATTAAGATTGCATCCTTAACTTTAATGAGTGGACTATTTTTTCTTTTTTTATCCATTTGGGTTCTTTTATAAAGAGATTTTTTGACATCCTTTAATGAAACTTTTTTTTTGATATCTA
>CACKPP010000037.1 GCA_902602105.1 uncultured Pelagibacteraceae bacterium | reverse complement strand
TGCTATGTCAAAAAGGTATAGTGGAAAATCATTTAAAGACTCGAGTGTAAATAAAAAACCAAAATTAAGTTTCAAAGAAAAAAGAAAAATTAAAAGAGAAAAGGCAAAAAAAACAAAATAATAAGATATTTTCACTAAATCCTGATGTTTATTTAATATTTTAAAGTTTTCAAAGAAAAAAATTGATGTATAAGAGCCTCAAAATATGAGTAACAATATAAGAAACATCACTATCATTGCACACGTTGATCATGGCAAGACAACTTTGATTGACAACCTTATGAAACAAAGTGGATCATTTCGAGAAAACGAAGTTGTAGATGAAAGATTAATGGACTCTGGAGAACTAGAAAAAGAAAGAGGAATTACAATTTTGGCTAAACCAGCGTCGATAAATTGGAAAGACTCAAGAATAAATATAATAGACACTCCTGGCCATAGAGACTTTGCTGCTGAGGTAGAAAGAGTACTAAGCATGGCAGATGGCGCCTTATTACTCATAGACTCTGCTGAAGGAGTAATGCCTCAAACTAAATTTGTATTATCAAAAGCTTTAAAACAAGGTTTAAAACCAATCGTAGTAATTAATAAATTAGACAAATCTGATCAAAGAGCAAATGAAGTCCTTGATGAAACATTTGATTTATTCGTAAGTCTTGATGCAAATGAAGAACAATTAGATTTTCCAGTTCTATATGCAAGTGGTAGATCTGGGTGGGCTGACAAAGAAGTTGAAGGACCTAGAGAAAATTTAAATCCTTTATTGGATCAAATTATAGAACATGTTAAACCTGCAGATTTTGATAAATCAAAACCTTTTGCAATGTTATCAACTCTTCTTTATGCAGATAGTTTTTTAGGAAGAAGCCTTGTTGGACGAATTAATCAAGGAACTGCTAAAGCAAATCAAGCAATAAAAGCAATTAACTTAAAAGGTGAAAAAATTGACGAAGGAAGACTTACTAAAATTTTTAGATATGAAGGAACAAAAAAAGTTCCAATCGAACTTGGTGAAGCAGGAGATATTGTTGTAGTTGCCGGGTTAGAAAAGGCTAATGTTGCTGATACTATCTGTGATTTGGATGTCAATGAACCCATTACTGCTACTCCTATTGATCCTCCAACCATGTCAATTACTATCACAGTTAATACTTCTCCTTTAGCTGGTACAGAGGGTAAAAAACTTACTAGCACACAAATTAGAGATAGACTGATTCAAGAAGCACAAAATAATGTAGGTATTACATTTTCTGAAAATGATAGAAATGACTCTTTTGTTGTTAGTGGTAGAGGTGAATTAATGTTAGAAATCTTACTTACTCAAATGAGAAGAGAGGGATTTGAAATGACTGTAAGCCCTCCAAAAGTTTTATATAGAAAAGACGAAAGTGGTAATAAACTAGAACCATTAGAAGAAATCACTATGGATCTAGATGAAGAATATTCCTCTAAAATTATTGATTCAATGAATAGAAGAAAAGGAAAATTAATAGAATTAAAAGATACTGGTAAAAATAAAAAGAGATTGATATTCCATGCTCCAACAAGAGGTTTAATGGGCTATACAAGTAGATTTCTTACCCTTACTAAGGGAAATGGAGTTATTAATAGAATTTTTCATGGCTATGGTCCTTTTGAAGGTGAAATGGAAGGTAGAAGAAATGGTGCTTTAATTTCTATGGAACAAGGTAAAGCGGTAGCTTTTGCAATATTCAATTTGCAAGCAAGGGGGGAGATGTTTGTAACTCACAATGATCCTGTTTATCCTGGTATGATTGTTGGTTTATCTCCAAAGCCAGGGGACATGATTATTAACGTTATGAAAGGAAAAAAATTGACTAACATGAGGACACAAGGTACTGATGAAAATGTTGTTCTTACCCCAGTAAGAAAAATGTCAATCGCAGAACAATTAAGTATGCTTAATACTGATGAAGCTTTAGAAATAACACCTGAGTCGTGTAGATTGAGAAAAGCGATTCTTGACCCTCACGAAAGAAAAAGAAGTGAAAAGTCTGGCGCTGCTGCCTAATCAAATACTTTATTAACTAAATATAAGCCTAATGCAACACAAGGACCTATTCCAAAAGCAAATAATAAAGTTCCAATTCCCACTGTACCACCTAAGTACCAACCAACAGCAACAACAGTAATTTCTAAAGTTGCTCTTACAGCTGCTATCGGTAAATTTGATACTTTTTGTAATCCTATCATTAGACCATCTCTTGGACCTGCTCCTAAATTAGAAACTAAATAAATACCACCACCTATTCCAACTAGTATCACAGAAAAAATTGCCAAAATTAATTGATGAAAATAAGTAGATGGAGTTGGCACAAACTTAATGCAAAGATCAATCATCAATGCAATTATTAAAGCATTAAATATAGTCCCTATTCCTGGTTTTTGACCAAGGGGAATCCATAAAATTAAAACTGCAATACTTATTAAGAGTGTAATGGTCCCAATGCTTAAATTTACAATTAAAGAAATACCTTGAGCAAAGACACTCCAAGGAGAAGCACCTGTAGAAGAAACAATTAATAACCCTTCTCCTAAACCAAATAAAATTAACCCAAAACATAAAAAAAAGAATGTAGAAAACTTAGGCCTGAAATTATATGGCTTTTCTGAGCTCCATTTTACTTTTGGTATATTCTTTATTTTTAAAAACATTTTTTGATAAACTACTTCTATTATTGAAAAAGTCTATT
>CACKPP010000036.1 GCA_902602105.1 uncultured Pelagibacteraceae bacterium | reverse complement strand
GTTCCAGAGATTGATAAAAATTATAAATTTGATAAAGATACAACACTTGCAATTATTTCAGGTTTTGCATTTAATAAAAGAGTTCTAGTACAAGGTTATCATGGAACAGGTAAATCAACTCATATAGAACAAATTGCTGCAAGATTAAACTGGCCTTGTATAAGAGTTAATCTTGATAGTCATGTTAGCAGAATTGATTTAATTGGAAAAGATGCGATTGTTTTAAAAGAAGGAAAACAGATTACTCAATTTAATGAAGGAATTTTGCCATGGTCAATACAAAATCCAGTTGCTTTAGTATTTGATGAATATGATGCAGGAAGACCAGACGTAATGTTTGTTATCCAAAGAGTATTAGAAGCAGAGGGTAATTTTACACTTCTTGATAAAAATAAGGTTATCAAACAAAATAAATTTTTTAGATTATTTGCTACTTCGAATACAGTTGGTTTAGGAGATACATCTGGTTTATATCATGGTACTCAACAAATTAACCAAGGGCAAATGGATAGATGGAACATTGTAACTACTTTAAATTATCTTGAACTAGATAAAGAGATGGAAATTGTATTGGCTAAAAATAAAAGTTTTAATAATCAAAAAGGTAAAGAAATAATCGCCAATATGATTAAAGTTGCAAGTTTGACAAGGAAAGGTTTTATTGCTGGAGACATATCTACCTTGATGAGCCCAAGAACAGTTTTGCATTGGGCTGAAAATTCTGAGATATTTAAGGATATAGGCTATGCTTTTAGAGTTACTTTTTTAAATAAATGTGATGAAATTGAAAAAAATACTATAGCAGAATATTATCAAAGATGTTTCGGTGAAGAATTACCAGAGTCACTTGCAAACATTCAAATCTAAACATGAACAATAGCAATAAAGATGCTAATTTAAAAGAGAAATTTAAACAGGCCCTTGCTTCAACATTTAAAGTTATTTCCGATGATTTTGAAATTACCGATAAATCAGAAAAGAATAAAAGCTCAGGTAAATTTGATTTTTTTGAGCTTGACAATCTAAATACTAAAAATGATTTTATAAAAGCGAGAGCAACATCTGACTCTTCTGCTTTAAAAAAAAAATTTTCTAATCAAGATATATACAATAAGAATTTACCAAGAAATACATCTTGCAAATTATTATACTCAACTGCTGAAAAAATAAGATGTGAGTCTTTGGGAGGAAAAATGTTAAAAGGAATACAAAAAAATTTTATTGAAAATTATAATCAAATAATCAGCTTAAAAAGAAAAGATCAACTTAAAAGTAAAGAAGATGTTAGTGTTCATGAAGCCTTTGAGTTATATATGCTTAAAAAGTTTCATAATATAGAATTAAACTTGTTAACAAACAAAATGTTAAGTTTTTGGGAAAATGATTTTAATCAATCTATCAATAAACACATTAAATTTTTACAGGATAATTTAGAAGATCAAAATAAGTATTCATCAAAATTTTCAGAAATACTTCAGGAAATGGATATTTTTCAATCTGAAGAGAATGAAGAAACTAAAGAAGATAATGAAGAAAATGACCAAAATAACCCATCTAATGAAGACCAGAATTCAGATTCGGATGATAACAAAGACCAAAATAAAGAAGAGGAAACAAAAGCAAGTTTAGATTCTGATTACAATATAGAGGAATATAAACTAGATGAACAATTAGTTGATACAGAGTCTGATAAACAAAATGATGAAAAAGTTATACAAAAAAAAGCCTTAAATGCGATTGATCTAGAATATAAGGTTTTTACAAATAAATACGATGAAGTTACTAAAGCAGAAAATTTAGAAAATGCAGAAGAAGCATCTAAATTGAGGAAAACATTAGATCAACAACTGATTGGTTTTCAAGATATCGTTACGAAGCTAGCCAATAAACTTCAAAGACAATTGTTAGCTAAACAAAATCGAGCATGGGAATTTGATTTAGAGGAAGGTTTGTTAGATAGCTCGAAATTGCCAAGAATTATAATAGATCCATATAATTATTTATCATTTAAAAAAGAAAAAGATTTAGATTTTAAGGATACGATAGTTACTTTATTGATTGATAATTCAGGATCAATGAGAGGAAGACCTATAACAATAGCAGCAATTTGTGCGGATATACTGTCCAGAACTTTAGAAAGATGTTCAGTTAAAGTTGAAATATTAGGTTTTACTACAAAAAATTGGAAAGGTGGTAAAAGTAGAGAGAACTGGAATAAGTCTGGCAAACCCAAAACGCCTGGAAGACTTAATGATTTAAGACACATAATCTATAAAGGTGCTGATACTCATTGGCGACAATCAAAAAAAAACCTTGGCTTAATGTTAAAAGAGGGATTATTAAAAGAAAATATAGATGGAGAAGCTATATCTTGGGCATTTAAGAGATTAAGTAAAAGAAAAGAAGAGAGAAAAATACTAATGGTTATTTCAGATGGTGCCCCAGTTGATGATTCAACTTTATCAGTTAATTCAGGAGATTTTCTAGAAAAACATTTAAAAAAAATGGTCAAATTTATTGAAGATAAAACAGATATAGAAATTTTAGCTATTGGAATCGGTCACGATGTTTCAAGATATTATAATCGAGCGATTAAAATAACTGATGTAAATGAGCTTGGTGATGTAATGATATCTCAATTAAGTTCGTTATTTGATAAAAAAAGTAAGTTACACTAAATTTTATTTAAATCTTTATTATCCCATTTAATAGTAACTTCAGCACCACTTCTCACCTTAGAATTTTTACATAGTATTGATGCAAAGTTTTTTTCTAATAATGTCTTTCCAATAAATATTCCTAAACCAAGACCTGCTTT
>CACKPP010000035.1 GCA_902602105.1 uncultured Pelagibacteraceae bacterium | reverse complement strand
AATAATTATGGAAAAACTGAGTAAAAATGAAATAGTTAATTTATTGCCCCACAGAGAGCCAATGTTATTAATTGATGAATTAATAAATATTAAAAAATTAACTTCTGCAACAGCCATAATGAATGTTAAAAAAAATAAATTTTATGTTGATGGTCACTTTCCTGGTCAACCCGTAATGCCTGGAGTTTTAATAGTAGAAGCTTTTGGTCAAGCTGCAGCAGCTCTTACTGCTCATGGAATAGATAAGGAAACATATGAAAATAAACTTGTGTATCTAATGAGTGTAGAAAAGGCAAGATTTAGAAATCCAGTGATCCCTGACTGTAAATTGGAATTAAATATTGAAGCAATAAGATCGCATGGAAGAGTATGGAAATATAAGGGTGAAGCGTTTGTAGATGGAAAGAAAATGGCTGATGCACAATGGTCTGCAACTATTGTTGATAGAAAATAATCAGTAATATTTGTTGATATAAAGAATATTAAAAGTTTTGATAGATATTCTTCTATGTTAAATCCTTTTTTTAAAAATGTTGGACCTTTTCATATAGAAAAATTATTATCTAAGACTGATATTGAAAATAAAGAAAATTTTAAAAAAGATAAAATATATAATGTTTCAGATTTAGGCACTGCCACAAATAAGGATTTAACTTTTTTTCATTCAAAAAATTATTCTGAACTAGCATCAAAAACGAAAGCATCTTACTGTATTACTTTAGATAATCTTTCTCATTTTTTACCGAGTTCATGTAAAAAAATCATAGTTAAAAATGTACTACTATCAATGGCAAAGATTACAAAAGAATTTTATCCACAATCAATTGTTGATGATTTTGATGACTCCGCAAAAGATATTTCTAAAACATCTTTCAAGAAAAAAGTAAAATTTGGAAAAAATGTTTTAGTAGGTAAAAACGTTAAAATAGGAAAAAGTTGCTTAATTGGTCATAATACAATCATTGAGAAGAATGTAATAATTGGTTCAAATTGTTCGATTGGCTCTAATGTTATTATAAGAAATACAATTATTAAAGATAACGTAAGTATTTTAGATGGATGTGTTATAGGTAAAAAAGGTTTTGGTTTTTTTCCAAATAATGAAAAAAATATAAGATACCCACATATTGGGATTGTTATAATTAATGAAAACTGTGAAATAGGGTGTGGTTCGACTATTGATAGAGGTTCATTATCAAATACAATAATTGGTAAAAATACATATTTGGATAACCAAGTACATATTGCTCATAATAACAAAATTGGTGATAATTGTATTGTTGCAGGTCAAGTAGGTTTTGCTGGAAGTTCTACTTTAGGTAACAATGTTATGATTGGTGGTCAAGCTGGTGTTTCAGGTCACTTAAAAGTTGGAAACAATGTTCAAATAGGAGGTGGTAGCGGTGTTATTAATGATATACCTGATAATACAAAAGTTATGGGATACCCAGCAAAAAATTTAAGAGAATTCATAAAGGAAAATAGATGATAGATAAAACTGCAATCATAGATTCAAAAGCAAAATTACATAAAAATGTTCAAGTAGGACCTTTTTGTGTAATAGGACCTAATGTTGAAATTGGCGAGAATACAGTTATCCAATCTCATGTGAATATTTCAGGAAATGTTAAAATTGGTAAAGAAAATAAAATTTATCCTTTTGTATCAATAAATGATCCTCAAGATTTAAAATATAATGGAGAGCCTACAAATTTGATTATAGGAGATAATAACAAAATCAGAGAATATGTAACTATAAATCCAGGTACAGTGGGTGGTGGTGGTAAAACAGTTATTGGAAATAATTGTTTATTTATGATTTCATCTCATATCGCTCATGATTGTCAGGTAGGAAACAATGTAATAATTGCAAATAACGTTCCATTGGGAGGGCATGCAATTATTGAAGACAATGTTGTTATAGGAGGGAACTCAGCAGTTCAACAATTCACAAGAATTGGTAAAATGGCAATGATTGGAGGCATGACAGGAGTATTAAACGATGTTATTCCTTATGGATTATCAATAGGAAATAGAAATTCATTACAAGGATTAAACTTAATAGGATTAAGAAGAGCTAAGTTTGAAAATAAAGATATTTTAGGATTAAGCGAGGCTTATAAGGAGATTTTTGCCACAAAGAATATTAATGAAAATATAAGTAAATTGAATGGTTCTTTTCAAGATAATCCATTAGTTAAGAATGTAATTGATTTCATAACAAAAGATAAAAAGAGATCAATTTGTACGCCATTTTCATAAGATGATAGGACTAATTTTTGGTGATACAGACTTTCCAAAGGAAATTCTAAAAACTGTTAAAAAAAGAAAAATCAAATATCTGATAATTGATTTATCAAAATCTAGGAAATTTAAAAAAGACAAAAGATCTTATTCAGTTTTTATAGGTCAATTCGGTAAAATTATTAATATACTTAAGGAAAATAACTGTAAAAAAGTCTTATTTGCAGGAAAAGTAAATAAGCCAAACTTATCTAAATTAAAACTAGATTTTAAAGGTATTTATTATATCCCTAGAATAATCAAAGCTTCAAAGCTTGGAGACGCCGCTATACTCAAAGAAATCATTAAAATATTATCTCAAAATAAAATTAAAACTGCAAATTCGCTAACGTTTAATCCTGAGTTATCCTTAAAGAAAGGTAATTACTCAAAGATTAAACCAAACAAACAAGATCAATTTGATATAAAAAAAGCAATAAAAACTTTAAATAATTTAAGACAATACAATTTTAGCCAGGGAGTTGTAGTTAGAAATAAAAAAATAGTTTCAATAGAAGGAAAAGGTGGAACTAAAAAAATGCTTGAAA
>CACKPP010000034.1 GCA_902602105.1 uncultured Pelagibacteraceae bacterium | reverse complement strand
AATTAGTTTGAACTATAGTATTTGCTAATATTTTTCCTCCAACAGTATCTACTACACCGTCCCATAATCCCTTATCAATAAGCCTTGGATCTTTGTCAAATTCAGCTCTATTTATAACAGTTTTAGCACCTAAAGACTTTAGGTAATCTGCTTTAGAGTCTTTTCCTGTAACTGCTGTCACATTATAACCCATCTTATTTAATGCAATTACTGCAACACTTCCCACTCCACCAGTAGCGCCAGTTACTAAAACATTTTCTACTTTTTCACCTAATAGGATTTCTTCTCTTGCTTTAATTGCAAAAGCACTCATCAAAGATGTGAATCCTGCAGTTCCAAGTATCATTGCTTGTTTGCTAGTTAAATTTTTTGGTTTTTTGACTAAAAAGTCTCCATTAACTTTAGCAACTTGAGAATAACCTCCATAAAAAATTTCACCTACTCTAAATCCTGTTAAAATAACCTCATCACCTTCTTTAAATTTTGAATTTTGACTTTCAAGTACAGTTCCAGAAAAATCTATACCTGGAATATGAGGAAATTCTTTAACTAATCGTCCACCATTTTTTAAAATCATTCCATCTTTGAAATTTAGATCTGAATAATCAACTTTAATTGTTACATTACCATGTTTTAAAAAACTTTTGTCTATTGATTTTACTTCTCTTGTAAACTCTTCACCTTTTTGATCTAGAATTAATGCTTTAAATTGATCTGACACTTTAGTCTTTTGCTATACTAATAAATCTTAAATATCTATTTTGATAACTTAGATCTTCTTTAAATTGACCTAAGTAATAATTTGTTACTGTTGTAGCTTGTTCTTTTTTAATACCTCTCATAGTCATACATTGATGCGTAGAATCTATGGTTACTGCTACTCCTTTTGCGTCTAAAGACTCCATAAGGGTATTCGCAATCTGCATAGTCAATCTTTCTTGTGTTTGTAATCTTTTTGAAAATACTTCTACTACTCTAGCTAATTTACTTAAACCAACTACTCTTTCTTTTGGAATATAAGCTACATGTGCTTTTCCAATAATAGGAGCCATATGATGCTCACAATGACTTTGCACTGAGATATTTTTTTGAACAACCATATCATCATAACCATCAACATCACCAAAAGTTTTATCTAAAATTTGATTCGGATCCTCTTTATAACCTTTAAAATACTCCTTAAATGCTTTTACAACTCTTTTGGGTGTTTCTAACAACCCTTCTCTATTAGGATCTTCACCCATCCAAGATAATATTGTTTTAAATGCTTCTTCAGCCTCTTTATCTGAAACTTTTTTTGAATTTTCGTTGTTCTCTATATTTTTAACTAATTTCATCTGGAGTTTTATACCTATAAATGTGCGTTTTTAAAATATTTAATATATCCATATATGTGCTACATAATTACCATTTATGTTCAAAAAAAGAGAAAATGTACTTGAAATTGAAGAGGGAAACCTGCTTTCACCAAAATTTGATAATGATGGTCTTATTCCAGTCATTACAATGTGTTCCAAAACAAAAGAGATTTTAATGCATGGATACATGAATGTAGAAGCTTTAAAAAAAACAATAGAAACTAAAGAGGCACATTATTTTAGTAGATCAAGAAATGCATTATGGCATAAAGGAAAAACTAGTGGATTTACTCAGAAAGTTACTGAAATTAGAATTGATGATGATCAAGACTCGATATGGTTAACAGTAGATATTGGTGAAGGTTCCAGCTGTCACGTAGGTTATCGTTCATGTTTTTATAGATCTATCCCTTTAGGACCAATAGACAATGGAAGAAAGATTGAAATGAAATTTACAGAAAAAGAAAAAAAATTTGATCCTGAAGAAGTTTACAAAGGTCAACCTAATCCAACAAAAATTTAAATGAATAAAAAACAAAAAAATGTCCTAGGTGAAGATCTAGAAGAGTGTTCATTAGATCCTTTAACTGGGTGGTATAGAGATGGTTGTTGTAATACTGATGAAAATGATCATGGTTTACATACTGTATGTGCAAAAGTAACTACTGAATTTTTAGAATGGTGTAAAGAAGCTGGAAACGATTTAGTCACTCCTCATCCAGAATTTGGTTTTTCAGGACTTAAAGATGGAGATGGATGGTGTGTTTGTGCTACTTGGTATGCTAGAGCAGTAGATGCAGGAAAAGGGTGTCCTATTTTTTTAAAAAGAACACATGAAAATACTTTAAAAATTTTACCTATTGAAACTTTAAAAAAATTTGCGATAGATCTTTCTTAATTACATATTTCCATATTTAGGACCCCCACCACCTTCTGGTGTAACCCAATTAATATTTTGGGAAGGTTCTTTAATATCACAAGTTTTACAATGAATACAATTTTGTGAATTAATTACAAATTTATTAATTTCATTTTCTTTTTGAACTTCATAAACTCCCGCTGGACAATATCTTTGAGCTGGTTCATCAAATTTTTCTAAAGTATAACTAATTGGTAAATTTGGGTCTTTTAATTGTAAATGAACTGGTTGATTGTCTGAATGATTAGTTCCTGTCAAATAAACTGAACTAGTTTTATCAAATGTAATTACATTATCAGGTTTTGGGTAGTCAATTTTTGACATTTCGTTTGCGGGTTTTAAAGTTTCATGATCTGCATGTTTATGTTTAAGAGTGAATGGTAATTTGCCTCTAAATAAGATTTGGTCTATACCTGTAAAAATAATACCTAATATTAATCCCCAACTAAAACTTGGCTTTACATTCCTAGCTTTAAAGAGCTCTTCATGTAACCAGCTATTCTTAAATTTTTCTTCAAAAATTGATAAATCTTTTTTATCTTTTACATGTTCATAGATTGCTTCTGCTGCTATGATTCCACTTTTCATGGCAGTATGAGATCCTTTAATTTTTGGCATATTTAATGTTCCAGCGTCGCATCCAACTAATAACGCTCCTGGCATAAACATTTTTGGTAAACTTTGAAATCCACCTTCAATTAATGCTCTAGCTCCATATGAAATTCTTTTTCCACCTTCAATAATCTTTCTAATTGCTGGATGGGTTTTAAATCTCTGAAATTCATCAAAGGGAGATAAATGAGGATTTTTATAATCCAGACCAATTACGTATCCCAAGAAAACCTGCTTGTTTTCTGCATGGTAGATAAAACTTCCGCCGTAGGTATTGTTATCAAGTGGCCATCCAGCAGTATGCATTACCAATCCTTCTTTGTGATTTTTT
>CACKPP010000033.1 GCA_902602105.1 uncultured Pelagibacteraceae bacterium | reverse complement strand
AAGTGTTGGTTGGTAACCGACTGCTGAGGGTATTCTTCCTAGTAATGCAGATACCTCTGATCCAGCCTGAGTAAATCTGAAAATATTATCTACGAAAAAAAGAACATCTTGTCCTTCTTGATCTCTAAAATATTCTGCAACTGTTAATCCTGTAAGAGCAACTCTGGCTCTGGCTCCTGGAGGTTCGTTCATTTGCCCATAAACTAATGCAGCTTTAGATCCTGCACCTTCTTTTTTAATAACTCCTGAGTCTATCATTTCATGATACAGATCATTTCCTTCTCTTGTTCTTTCACCAACTCCAGCAAAAACAGAAAATCCACCATGTGCTTTAGCGACGTTATTAATTAATTCCATAATTAAAACTGTTTTTCCAACTCCAGCACCTCCAAATAAACCAATTTTCCCACCTTTTGCGTAAGGAGCTAATAAATCTATTACCTTAATACCTGTTACTAGAATTTCAGTTTCTGTAGACTGGTCATTAAACTCCGGTGCTGCTCTATGAATAGGCCAGCTTTCTTTAGTCTTAACTTCTCCTCTTTCATCTATTGGCTCTCCAATTACGTTTATAATTCTTCCTAATGTTTCAGGACCAACCGGAACTTTAATGGGAGCTTTGGTATTAGTTACTTCATCACCTCTTTTTAATCCTTCTGTAGCGTCCATAGCAATTGTTCTTGCCGTAGACTCTCCTAAATGTTGGGCAACTTCTAAAACAAGTCTATTATCACCATTTTTACATTCTAAAGCTGTTAATATCTCTGGTAATTCACCTTCAAATTTTACGTCTACTACTGCTCCAATAACTTGTGTAATTATTCCTTTGCTCATAATTATAAACTTTCTGCTCCTGATATAATTTCTATTAATTCTTTTGTAATTGCTGCTTGACGGCTTCTATTATACTCAATAGTGAGCTTGTCAACCATTTCACCTGCATTCCGGGTTGCATTATCCATTGCACTCATTCTTGAACCCTGTTCACTAGCTGAATTCTCTAACATTGCCTTAAAAATTTGTGTAGATATGTTTTTTGGCAATAAATTACTTAAAATTTCATCCTCATCTGGTTCAAACTCATAACTATCCTCAGATTTATTTTTCTCAGAATTTTCTACATTTAATGGGATTATTTGCTGAGCTTGTGGAATTTGAGTTATTACATTTTTAAATTGATTGTAAAAAATTGTACAAACATCAAACTCTTCTGCTTCAAATTTTTCAATAACAATTTTACCAACTTTATCAGCATCAAAATAGTTTGCATGTTTTGAGTCTTTAAATGAAATATTGGCAATAATCTTATCACCATAAGCCCTTTTAAGTTGATCATTACCTTTCGAGCCCACAGTTATAATTTTCAAATCCTTACCATCTTCCAGAAGTTTAACAAAATAGCTTTTAGCTTTTTTAATTATGTTTGAATTAAAACCTCCACATAAACCTCTATCTGAAGTCATCACAACACAAAGGTGTATTTTATCATTTCCTGATCCAGATAGTAATTTTGGAGCATTTTCCTTATCTGAAATTCCATCAGATAAATTAAGAATAATATCATTCATTTTTTCTGAGTATGGTCTTCCTTTCTCAGCACTTTCTTGGGCTCTTCTAAGTTTTGCTGCAGCTACCATTTTCATAGCTTTAGTAATTTTCTGCGTAGATTTTACACTAGCTATTCTTTTTTTGAGGTCATCTAAACTTGCCATAATTTACTAAGATTTGAAGTTTTTCTTTAATTTAGAGATTGCATCAACAAGTAGCTTTTCTTTATCTTCATCAAGTTTTCCTGAACTTTGAATCAAGTCAATTATTTCTGGTTGATCAGATTTACATTTTTCAATAATTTTATTTTCAAATTCAGCAATATCTTGTAAATCAACATCATCCAAATATCCTTTCACTCCACAGAAAACTGAAATAACTTGTTCTGCAACAGTCATTGGTGAGTATTGTTTTTGTTTTAGAAGCTCAGTAAGTTTTGAACCTCTGTTCAAAAGTTGTTGTGTTGATGCATCTAAATCAGATCCAAATTGGGCAAAAGCTGCCATTTCTCTATATTGAGCTAACTCTAATTTCATTGATCCAGAAACTTTTTTCATAGCTTTGGTTTGTGCTGATGATCCAACCCTTGATACAGACAAACCAACGTTAATTGCAGGTCTAATACCTTGATTAAAAAGTTCTGTTTCTAAAAATATTTGACCATCAGTAATTGAGATTACGTTAGTAGGAATAAATGCTGATACATCACCTCCCTGGGTTTCAATAATTGGTAATGCTGTTAAAGATCCTCCCCCATGCTCATCACTTAATTTAGCAGCCCTTTCAAGTAATCTGCTATGTAAGTAAAATACATCACCAGGATAAGCTTCGCGCCCAGGAGGTCTTCTTAGCAGAAGGGACATCTGTCTATATGCAACAGCTTGTTTTGATAAATCGTCATAAATAATAAGTGCATGCATTCCATTATCTCTAAAAAATTCACCCATTGCACAACCTGTATAAGGGGCCAAAAATTGAAGAGGTGCAGAGTCTGATGCAGTTGCTGCAACAATTGTTGTATATTCCATTGCTCCAGCTTCTTCTAAGGTTTTTTGGATTTGTCTAACCGTTGATCTCTTTTGTCCTACTGCAACATAAATACAATAAAGTTTTTGTTTTTCATCACCTGACTCATTAATTTTTTTCTGGTTTATAATTGCATCAATTGCGACAGCAGTTTTACCTGTTTGTCTATCACCAATGATTAATTCTCTTTGACCTCTTCCAATTGGAACTAAGCTATCGATTGATTTTAGACCAGTTTGCATTGGCTCACTTACTGATTGTCTGGGAATAATTCCTGGAGCTTTAACTTCTACTCTACTTTTTTTTATTCCTTTATCTAAAGCTTCTTTCCCATCAATAGGATTGCCCAATCCATCAACTACTCTTCCTAATAATTCTTTTCCAACTGGTGTATCAACAATACTTCCAGTTCTTTTTACAACATCACCTTCTTTAATATTTCTATCGTCACCAAAAATTACAACACCAACATTTTCACTTTCCAAATTTAAAGCCATACCTTTAGAGCCGTCTGAAAATTCAACCATTTCTCCAGCCTGAACGTTATCTAAACCATAAATTCTTGCTATTCCATCGCCTACAGATAAAACTTGTCCAACTTCAGATATCTCTGCTTTTTCTCCAAAATTTTTAATTTGTTCTTTTAAGATTTTTGTAACTTCTGAAG
>CACKPP010000032.1 GCA_902602105.1 uncultured Pelagibacteraceae bacterium | reverse complement strand
GTTCTGAAACAAATGCAATAGGGACCAAAACAATATGTTTTCCTAGTTTTGAATTTTTTATAATTATATCTTCTGTGGATGGGCCAATCCATTTTAAAGGCCCAACGCGACTTTGGTAGCTTAGTATCCAATCCAGATCTTTTATATTTAAAGATTTAACAATTTCATTAACTGATTGTTCAACTTGCCACTGATATGGGTCACCATTTCTAATATTTTTTTCAGGTAATCCATGTGCAGAAAATATTAATTTAAAATTTTGTAAATTTTCAATTTTTTTTATTATTTCATATTTGTGAGCCTCAACAAAATTTTTATCAGTAGGATAGCAGCAAATAGTATTTGTTTTCACTTTAAAATTATTTTTTATACAAATATCATTCCATTCTTTTATGGATGAACCAGATGTTGCTGCTGAATATTGTGGATAAAGTGGCATCAAAATTATTTCATCTGGATTATATTTAATCACTTCTTTAACAACGCTTTCTGCTCTAGGATGCCAACATCTCATAACTATAAAACATCTGTAGTTTGACAAGTTGTCGTCTCTATTTAATTTAAATTCTAAAGCGGTTGCTTGTTTCATTGTAAGTTTTAGAATAGGAGAAGAACCTCCTAATTCCTCATAGATTTTTTTTGCAATTGGAGCCCTTCTATTTGCGATAAGCTTTGCTAAAGGAAATCTAAAAAAACTTGGTAAGTTTAAAATTGCTGGATCGTTGAATAAATTAAATAAAAAAGGCTCAACACTTTCCAATTTATCAGGACCACCTAAGTTAAACAAAATTACTGCTTTTTTCATTTAATAATCTTTTACTATTTTAACTAAATAATCCATCATATCAGGATCTGTTTCGGGTAACACACCATGACCTAAATTAAAAATATAAGGATGATCTTTAAATATATTTAAATATCTTTTAGCTTCTTTCTTTAAATTTTCTTTGTCGGTCAATAAAATTTTAGGATCCATGCCACCTTGAACAGGTATTTTAATTTCTTTTAAAATTTGTAATGGATCTACTTCATAATCGATACAAACAGCATCTGGTTTAACAACTTCACAATAATTCTTATAATTTTTTATGCCTCTAGGAAAACAAATTACAGGCGTGTTTAAGGATTTTACGTACTCAACTAAGTTTAATGTTGGTATATAAACATAATTTGGTAAATCTTTTTCGTTTAAAAGTCCCGCCCAACTATCAAAAATTTGAATGATTTCAGCACCATTTTCTATCTGATTTTTTATATGTAATTTTAAAAATTTTTCTAAAATAATTAATGTTCTATTTATTAAAAAATCGTCTTTAAAAAAATTGTTTTTTAACTTATTTTTTGGAGATTGTTGATTAACCATATAAACCAATAGTGTCCAGGGAGCCCCAACAAACCCTATAGTACTTTTGTTTTTTGTTAAATTATTACTTCTTACTAAATTAATTGCTTTATAAACTGGATGTATTTTCTCTAAGAAATCAACTTCATCTAATTTTGACATTTCGCTTAAATTTAAATCACCTAATAAAGGACCAAAATTTTTTTTAAATTCAACTTTTTGATTTAAACCATAAGGTAACATTAAAATATCAGAAAAAATTATAGCAGCATCTAATTCAAATCTCTTCAAAGGCTGTAAGGTAATTTCTGAGGATAATTCTGAGTTTAAGCATAATTGTATAAAATTGGGGTTTTTTTTTCTAATTTCTCTAAACTCAGGTAAATATCTTCCAGCTTGTCTCATAATCCATATAGGATTAATATCTGTTTGTTTATTGATAATAACTTTGTTTATTGGTGTCATATTAATAATTAAATATATTAGATAGTATTAGTAATATAACTTGTGAATAACTATGATTAAATTTTATAAACATTTTATAAACAATTTATCAACATTTAGAGCTTAAAATTTATTAAATATATAAGAAAAATTGAAGCTTATTGCTAAAAACTCTAAATTTATGAAATTATTTATACAGATGTTTAAAATTGTTAATAAAAGGCTTATTTTACAACATAAATTTATAAATATTAAAATTCTTCAATATGATTTAAACAATAAAAAGTTATTAACTCTTAATACATGATTAATACATATCAAATTTATCTTATTTCAGATTCTACTGGTGAAACCCTTGATAGAATCTTTATAGCTATTAAAGCGCAATTTAAAAATATAAATTATAAAATACACACTTACTCATTTACTAGAACAGAAAACCAAATTTTAAAAATTTTAGAAGACGCAGAAAAAAATGAAAATTCTATAATTTTATATTCAATAGTTGATAGCAATTTGGCTAAATATTTAGCTAATACTAGTGAAGATAAAAAAATACCTTGTTTTGGGGTTTTGGGAGATCTTATTTTAAGTTTCTCTAAACTACTAAATCAAAAAGCTTCTCATCAACCTAGTGGACAATATGCGTTAAATGACGAATACTATAAAAGAATTGCTGCAATTCAATTTACTATGAGTCATGATGATGGAAATCTTATTAAAGAAATATCCAAATCTGATATAATATTGTTAGGTGTTAGTAGAACAAGCAAAACCCCCACTTCAATTTACTTGGCCAACAAAGGTTTTAAAACCTCAAACATACCTTTAGTAAACGAGAGCTCTATTCCGAAAATATTAAAAGAAGACCCCAAAATCACTTGTGTTATAGGCTTAAGCACAGAGCCAGAAAGATTGGCTGATATAAGAAAAAATAGAATGAATTCACTTAAAGAAACCGAAAACAAATCTTACACGGATCTTGAAAAAATTAGAAAAGAAACTGAAAATGCAAAAAATACTTTTAGAAAATATAAATGGCCGATGATTGATGTAACAAGAAAATCGGTTGAAGAGACCGCCGCATCAGTAATTAAAATATACGAAATATACAAACAAAATGGTTGAAATAATTCTTGCATCAAAAAGCAAAGTAAGAAAAGAAATACTAGATAATAATAAAATTTTAAGCAAAGTAGAGCCCTCAAATATCGATGAAGATATAATTAAAATCAGTTTATTGAAGGAAAAAGCTTCTCCAGAAACAATTTCAAAAAATTTAGCAGAACTTAAAGCCAACAAAGTAAGTCAGAAATTTTTGGATATGCTGGTTTTGGGAGCCGATAGTGTTATAGACCTAGAAGGTGAATTAATATCTAAACCAGAGGACAGAGATGAAGCTTTATCTATCTTAAAAAAACTTAATGGTAAGAAACATCATTTAATTAGTTCAGTATGTATATCTAAAAACGGGTCTATGGTATGGAACCATACGGACAAAGCATTATTAACAATGAAGAAAATGAGCGAAGATGATCTAAAAGATTATCTGGCAAAAATTTCTGACGATAAATTATATGCTTATAATGTTTACCAAATTGAAGGAGAGGGTAGGTCGTTATTTGCCAAAATAGAAGGTGACGAAAATACTATAATGGGCCTTCCAATTGACAAAATTAAGGAGTACCTACAAAGTCATGAATAGCTACTTTGTAATTGGAAATCCTATAAGTCATTCGCTTTCGCCATTAATTCATAATTATTGGTTTAGAAAGTATCGAGTTCATGGCAATTACGAAAAGCGGAAATTAGATGAAGATGATTTAAAAGATTTTATTGAAGAAATGAGAAAAGTTTCTCAAATAAATGGTGCAAATGTGACTGTTCCATTCAAAAGAAAAATAATACCTTTTTTAGATGAGTTAACAGAAATATCTCAAAGAACTTTGTCTGTTAATACAATTTATAAGGAAAATGGAAAATTAATTGGACATAATACAGATGCAACGGCTTTTGGACAAACACTGGTTGACCTAAAATTTTTAAGGGAAGAAAAAGATATTTCCATTACTGACCAGCCATTAAGATCTTTAATAATAGGAGCCGGAGGGGTAACATCTTCGGTAATTTGGGCTATGGGAGATCTAAATTCTAATAAAGAGAGCACATCTTATATTATGAATAGAACCAAAAAGAATGCCGAAAACTTAATATATACTGGTATGACAGAGAATTATTCAAAACCCAAAGTTTTAGATTGGGGTGATATACCTAAAAATTTAGATATAATTGTAAACACGACAAGTGTTGGGTTAACCAAAGATGAAAAATTAAATTTGGATTTTTCTAGTTATAATGGTTTGAAAAATACTCTTTTTTACGATCTCATTTATAATCCTAAGGAAACAAACTTTTTAGCTGATGCAAAAAAAAGGGGAAACAAAGTTATGAATGGAAAAATGATGTTTGTATTACAGGCAAAAAATGCATTCTTTTATTGGACCAAAATAGATGCTGAAATTGATGAAGAGGTAATAAATTTATTA
>CACKPP010000031.1 GCA_902602105.1 uncultured Pelagibacteraceae bacterium | reverse complement strand
AAAAGCTCGTAAAATTTCACCCAATATTTCAAATACTTTATTCTGGTCATTTCTATGCTTATCGAGAATATGTTTTATTGGTGCAAATTTAGATATTCTTTCAATCAATTGTTTGTCTATCTTAAGATCTTCTAAACTTAATATTTCTCCTTTTTTAATTTCTAATAAAATCGTTTCAAAAATTAATTTATTCTCATTAGTAAATAATTTTACATTTTCAATAGTGTGTATATTTTCATGAAAAATTTCTAAATTATTCATTATTAAATACAAAAAAGAAAATTCTTTAAGCTCAATTGAACTTACAGCCTCTCTTTCATTAAAATGTTTTTGTGTAGATTGAAGAGTTTTAATTTTTTTTTGATAAAATTGCTTTTTATTTAAATTACTGTGTGGAGTGAGAGATGAAATCTTTTCTAAAAAATACTCTAAAACATATTTTTTAATATAATTATCTTTAATAGTGTTAGCTATTGATCTTAAATTTTTATCAAAAACTGCCATTGATGATGGGGTATTCTGAGTTTGTTTTTTATAGTGACTAAAAATAAATTGATGGATAGCAATTTTATTTTGGTTAGAAAAATCAATAAAATAATTTTTTCCATTTTTATTTACAAAACTATCAGGATCCTCCTTATCTGGTAAAAATAAAAATGAAATTTGTTTTTCAGGTTTTAAATCTTTTATAGAATTTTCAGCAGCCCTTAATGCTGCCTTATAACCACTTTCATCACCATCAAAACAAATAATGATATCATCAAAAAATTGGTTAAGTGTTAATATTTGTTTATCTGTTAATGATGTGCCTAGATTTGCAACAACATTTTCAATTCCGTTTTTACTTAACCCTACAACATCCATGTAGCCTTCAACTAAATATATATGATCAGATTTGTTTGATAATTTTCTGGCTAAATCTAGATTGTATAAATTAGAACCTTTTTTAAAAAAAGGAGTCTCTGGAGAGTTAATATATTTGGCTAAGTAATCTAATTTTTCAATTATTCTTCCACCTAGAGCTATAGGTTGTCCTGAAATATTATTAATTGGAAAAATTAATCTACCTCTAAATCTTTCAACATAAACTTTCTTTTTTTCATCTAAATAAAATAAACCAGTTTCAAGTAGTGTTTTTTCACTAAATTCTTTTTTTAAATCATCAAATAAATCAGGATTTTTTTTTATATATCCAATTTTAAACTTTTTAACTTCCTCTTTACTTAAGGATCTATTTTTTAAATAATCTCTAGCATTAGAGTAAGTATCATTTTTTAATAGCTCGTTATGATAAAAATCAACATACCTACTGTAAATAGAAAGATACTCCTTCCATTTTTTTTCTCTCTCTTCATCTTGTTTAGAAAACATATAAGGCTGCATACCTGCGAGTTGAGCTAAATGTCGAACTGCTTCACCAAATTTAAAATTTTGAGTTTTCATTACAAAATCAAAAATATTTCCGTGCTCAGATGTTGCAAAACAATGATAAAATTCTTTTTCATCATTCACTGTGAATGATGGTGTTTTTTCATTTTTAAAAGGAGACAAACCAACATACTCTTTTCCTCTTTTTTTCAAAGAAACAGATTTTGCTACAACCGTTGAGACTTTTAATCTCAATTTAATTTCATCTAGATATTCTTTAGGGTATTTCATTAATTATTTAATAATTCTTTTATTAATGGCCCGGCTTTGGCAAAATCAATTTCATCTGCATATAGTTTTTTTATCTCACCCATAACTTTACCCATGTCTTTAATTGAGCTTGCCCCCAGTTTAGAGATCATCTCCTCACATATTTTTTTAGTTTCCTCTTCACTTAATTGTTTGGGTAAAAATCCTGTTAAAATATTGTATTCATTTTGCTCAATTTCTAAAAGATCTGTTCTGTTATTTTTTTTATAAATGTCTATCGATTCGGCTCGTTGCTTAACCATTTTTTTTAAAAGCTTTTTTATATCCTCATCATCTGTCTCTTTTTTATTAGGGCCAGATCTATTTGATATATCTAAATCCTTTATTGAGGATAAAATTAACCTATAAGTTGAGATTTTTGTTTTATCTTTAGCTTTTAAAGCATTTTTATATTCAGTTTCGATTGTTTCTTTTAATGGCATAATTTTTTAATCTACTGCAAAGATAAAAATCTTCAAAAGAAAAATTGTTTTTTTACAATTTTATAATACATCTCTGTTGCGATAATAAATCAATTATTGTATTAACCTTTAACTTATGAGTTGTAATTGATCAAAAAAGTAAAAAAAACTAACTCAAAAAATTCACAAATCAGTACAGGCATTTTAGTTCTTGAAAACAAGAAAATTTTAAAAGGTATTGGTATTGGTTATCTAGGTGAAGCAACTGGAGAAGTTTGTTTCAATACTTCTTTAACAGGATACCAAGAAATAATATCAGACCCATCGTATGCAGGACAAATTATAAATTTCACATTTCCACATATTGGGAATGTGGGAACTAACAAAGAAGATTTTGAGTCTGATAAAATATGGACCAAAGGTGTAATTTTTAACTCCGAGATAACATCACCATCAAATTATAGATCCTTTCAACATTTAGACTCTTGGCTTAAAAAAAATAAAATTGTTGGAATTACAGGCTTAGATACTAGAAGTTTAACTAATTATATAAGAGACAAAGGTGCACCAAAAGGAACAATTGCTTATTCTAGAAATGGTAAGTTTAATATTAGTAAACTTATAAACTCTACAATAAAATGGAATGGATTAAAAAATTTAGACCTTGCTGAAAAAGTTACCACCTCAAAAAACTATATATGGAATGGATTAAAAACTTGGAAAAAAGGAGTTGGTTTTAAAAAAAATAATAAAAACTCTTTTCATGTAATTGCAATAGATTATGGAATTAAAAAAAATATTTTAAGATATTTTTCTGACTTTAATTGTAAAGTAACAGTAGTTCCTTGTAAAACATCAGCTAAAAAAATTTTAGCACTTAAACCAAGTGGTATTTTTTTATCAAATGGTCCAGGAGATCCCGCCGCAACTGGAAAATATGCAACAAAAATAATTAAAGATTTAATTAAAAAAAATTTACCATTATTTGGTATTTGTCTTGGTCATCAAATTCTTGCTTTATCATTAGGTGGCCAAACAAAAAAAATGAAACTAGGACACAGAGGAGCAAATCATCCTGTTAAAAATTTAATAAATGATAATGTTGAAATAACCAGTCAAAATCATGGTTTTGAAGTAGTCAAAGAAAATTTACCTAAAACTATTGAGGTCACTCATAAGTCATTATTTGATAATAGCATTGAAGGTATAAAATTAAAAAATAAACCTGTGTTTTCTGTTCAATACCATCCAGAGTCAAACCCTGGTCCACAAGACAGTGTGTATTTATTTCAAGAATTTATTAACAATATGAAAAAAAATGCCAAAAAGAAAAGATCTTAAAAAAATACTAGTTGTTGGAGCTGGACCAATTATTATTGGTCAAGCTTGTGAGTTTGATTATTCAGGGACACAAGCATGTAAAGCATTAAGAGATGAAGGTTACAAAGTTGTTTTGATTAATTCAAATCCAGCAACAATTATGACTGATCCAGATGTTGCTGATAAAACTTATATTGAGCCTATTACCTTAGAGGTTTTAGAAAAAGTTCTGAAAAAAGAAAAACCAGATGCAATTCTTCCCACAATGGGTGGTCAAACAGCTCTTAACCTTGCAATGGAAGCTGAGAAAAAAGGAATTTTAAAAAAATATAAAATTGAATTAATTGGGGCAAATTCTAAAGCTATTGCTAATGCAGAGGATAGAAAGAAATTCAGAAAAAATATGATAGATATTGGTTTAGATTTACCTAAATCAGAAATTATTAATAATATAAATCAAGCTTCAAAAGTTTTAAAAAAAATTGGTTTGCCAGCAATTATTAGACCAGCATTTACATTAGGAGGTCTTGGAGGGGGGATAGCTAAAAATAAAAAGGACTACTTAAAGATTATAAAAAGTGGATTACATGAATCTCCTGTTAACCAAGTGCTAGTTGAAGAATGTTTAGAGGGATGGAAAGAATTTGAAATGGAAGTTGTAAGAGATAAAAAAGATAATTGTATAATCATCTGTTCAATTGAAAATGTTGATCCAATGGGAATACACACTGGGGACTCTGTAACAGTGGCTCCTGCACTTACATTAACTGATAAAGAATACCAAGTAATGAGAAATGCTTCGATAGCATGCTTAAGAAAAATTGGAGTTGAGACTGGAGGTTCAAACGTTCAATTCGCTATTAATCCTAAAAATGGTCGTATGGTAATAATTGAGATGAATCCAAGAGTATCAAGATCATCAGCTTTAGCATCAAAAGCAACAGGATTTCCAATCGCAAAAGTAGCAGCAAAACTTGCTGTTGGTTATACATTGGATGAGTTAAAAAATGAAATTACAAAAGTAACACCAGCCTCATTTGAGCCAAGTATTGACTATGTGGTAACTAAAATCCCAAGATTTACTTTTGAAAAATTTCCAACCTCTCCTGCTACTTTAGGAACTTCAATGAAGTCTGTTGGTGAAGCAATGGCAATTGGAAGAAACTTTAAAGAGTCGCTTCAAAAAGCTTTGGTTTCTCTTGAAACTGGGTTTTCAGGATTAGATAGAATATTTGATTTAAATAAAAAACACATAGAAAAAGAGCTTAAAAAAAATATTCCAAATAAAATCTTACTTGTTGCCGAAGCTTTTAGGAAAAAAATTAATTTAAAAAGAATATTTGTTTTATCTAAGA
>CACKPP010000030.1 GCA_902602105.1 uncultured Pelagibacteraceae bacterium | reverse complement strand
TATCCAAATTTTTTATTCGAAGTACTATTAAATTGTATTTTCATATCACTTAAAATTTAACAAATAATTCATTTATTGCCTACACAAATGTCATCTATACAAAGAAATAATTTATAATTCTCAAGCTTAGTGCTTTCTATTTCTCCTTCCCAAATCGGTCTGGATTTTAAATGATATGATAAATTTCCTGCACTCCATTCATTACCCAAAACTACATTTATAGGTTTATTAAATTCTTCATCCCATTTATCTTGAACCTTTTTAGAAATATTCTTTCCTGGATAATCTGTTCTCTTATCTGTTTGTGAAATTGAAAGATAAGAATAAAGAACTGGTGATAAAAAAAATAAAAAAACAAAACCATATAAAAAAGAGTTTAATTTTTTTAAATTAATTACTGATTTTAATATATAAATAAAAAATACACCAAAAAATAAATAAAATGGTGTCATCCACATGGTCCTAGTTTTTGAGCCTAAAATAATTGAAGTTATTAATATTAAAATTATAGGCAAGATATTGATAAATATTAAAAATAATAATTTTCCATCTTTAGTATTTTTTTTAAATTTGATTTTTTTTACTATTAGGCTAAGTAAAAGAAAAAATGGAATTAATATCCCTATTTGTTTAAATATAAATGTAATTGGGTAACTAAAATGATCTGTTAGTTCAGTCGATTCTAATCCTGTTCTTTTCAAACCATATAATATTGTAATAAAATCATTATTGTAAAGCCAAACAAAATGTGGAACTAACAAAACAAAAAATATTTCAAAAATTATAAAATATTTAAAATCAAATTTTTTATATTTTTTCCAAAAAATTGAATAAATAAAAAATGAAATAATTGAGATTAACAAATATATAAAAAGATATTTTGATAAAAAACCTATAGCTGCAAATAATCCTACTAAACAACAATCTATAAATTTAATTTCCTTACTTGAGTAAATTCTCCAGGAATAATAAACCACTAGTGACCAAAAAGGTAATTGGCAGACGTTTACATTAAATTCTGGGGTAGTAAAATTGTAAAAAAAAATAGTCTCCAGTAGAAGAACTGAAATTATACTCAATCTATCATCGTTAAAAATTTCTTGAGCAAATTTGAATACATAAAAAAAAGCTGTAACAGTAAAAATTTGACTCATCAAATAGTATGCCCAATCAACTGGTCCAAAAATTTGAAAAAATGCTTCAGAAAAAAAGGCGCTTGCAGGTGGATGTTTGTTAAATCCCCAATCCAAATTACTACCCCATGCTAATGCCTCTATTGTATCTAAAGGTAAATTTTGATTTGTTATACTAGGGATAATTGTCCAAATACTTAAATGAAATAATAAAAAAAAATTTAGTGAAATAGGTGTTTTATAATTAAAAAAATTCATTTATTTAAATTTATAATAATTAACATATATTGACACTTGTTAATTGTGATAAGCTTTAAAACAATTAGTCTTTGAACTAATATCTTGAATTTATGAAAAATAAACAAAAAAACTATTTTAGTCTATTTTTTTTTGTTATTACAGCCTCATTAATTCTAATCCCAATATCTATATTTGGGCTTACAGATAATGAAGAATATAAATTTGGTATTTTTTCATCAATCTATTTTTATAGAGACTTTACAATAAATAATATTTTTTCAACATTTGTTGATTTTTTTGGACCTGGAATTAATTTACCAATTGGGCAAGGTTTATTTTTTTTTCCAACAAATATTTTTTCTTTCAACCTAAAATTATTTTATTTAACTACAATTTTTTTTAATTTACTTTTGCAGTTTATTTATTTTAGAAAATTAACTAAAATTTGCTTTAACTATAAATCTAATTTTTTGTCATTAGTCTTTATTTTTAGTATTAGCAATTTTCAATATTTGTATTTTACTGATTGGATTTCATGTTTTGTAGCTTTTAGTCTTTATACTCCAGTAATCTATTATGCAATCAAATATTTTCGGAATAAAGATTATTTGTCATTTACAAAAAAAATTTTGTTTTTATCTATTTTAATTTTAAATGGTCATTTAGGTTTTGCTATTTTTCTAATATACTTCTTAATAATATTATACCTTTTAAACTCTAGTTTTTTTTGTTTCAAAAAAAAACATTTCTATCTTTTAGTTTTGTCTTTTATCTTAATTGTTTCTGAAAAAATTTATCATGTTGTTGTTCTATATGCTCAATCCTCGGGAATTGAAGGTGGAATACATGATGGATATAATTTTGATAGTTATGTTTATGGGAGTATAAAATTTTTTTTTACAATCATAAGAATATTTGAAATAATTTTAGGTCTAAATGATAATTTTGACATCAAACCTATTAATGGTCGTGAAGTCATTTATGGTTTATCATTTTTAATTTCACTTTTTTATTCAATATATTTATTGATAAGTAAAAATTCTAAAAATGTTTTTTATTTAAATATTATTTTTTTAATCTTTTTTGCTTTCACATTTTTTAAACAAAAATGGATACCATTTGCTGGATCTGGCACTTGGCAAAGTAGAGATTTGCTCTATATTTTAACATTTTTATTTATTGCTAAATTATTGTCTGAAATAAATAGTGTCAAAATTTTTAATTTTTTTGTTTTCTTAATATCATTATCAAGTTTTGTACTTTGGATTGAGTCAGTTAATTTCATAAAAAATAATCATCTTATACCACTTGAAAATTATGAAAAAATTAAAAAAAATTCTTTTTTGAAAAAATTATCATCTGATAAAAATTACAAAAAAATTTATTTAAGCCCTCAAGTATTTAATACCATTTATTTTTCGGAAGAAAAAAATTATTTTACAGATAATCATATATACTCACTAGGTGATTTTCATAAGTATAAAATTAATGTATTTAATGTTGTGCTCAAAAATCAATCCTTAGACTCCTTAAGGAAACCTGAAATAAAGATGTATACAAAAATTGAACCAAGATTTAATGAAATAAATAATCCAATTTTTTTACAACTTTTTAAAATAAAAAATATTCTTATTTATAAAAATGAACTAAAAAAAATTGATTCAAAAAAATTTAAAATAATCGATAAAGTTTCGTATAAAAAAAATGAACTTTTAATTTTAGAATTAAAAGATTTTAGTAATATTATAATCAATAAAAATGTTACGAAGTTAGATTTTGATAAATGCTCTAAATATGAAAGTATTTATTGTCTTATTGATAAAAATATTTTTGAAACAGAAAAAAATATTATTTTTGATAAACTAGGTGATAACAATTTTAAAATTACAAATAAGAATAGCTACAAAATAAATTATGTTTTACCTTTTGCGGAAATTAACAATTTTATAAATTCAAAAGATTCAATAATTATCAATAAAAATTTAGTTGCTATAAAAATTAAGGCTGGTGAAACCCAAGATATAATATTAGAAAACAAAGCTCCTAAATATTTGAGAATGATTTCAATGATTATTTTCTTTCTAACTATATCATTAGTTTTTATAAAGAAGGGTAAATTGTAAAATTAGTATTTATAACTTACTTTAAGATTAAATATTTTTTTTAAGAAGTTTGTTAATTTAATAAATTTTTTTCCTTTGTCAGTTAAATTATATTGGTCAGAACTATCTAAATATATATTTTTTAAAACCAATTGTTCTTTTAATCTTTTGTCCACCTGGTAATAATTTTTATATTGAGAATAATTAATTTCAAAAGAATCTTTTATTTGTCTAATATTCATTTTCTTATTAGAGGCGATATTGTTTAGAATCATTATTGAAATTGATCTATCGATTAAAGTTGGAAAGGTAGCTATAAACGAATAATTAATTAAAAATGTTAAAATTAAGATGTAGTAACAACTCTCTAATTTTTTATAAAATATTGGTAAGGAAAATATTATAGCGCTTAATATTGAAATTATGACTCCTTCATTATAAATAATTTCAGATGGTAAAATTTTTCTTTTTAAGAAATAAATTAATAAAAAGAAAATAAAACCTATGAAAATTATTAATGCACTTTTAAAAAAATTAATAATATAAAATTTCATAATTAATATTAATTATAATTATAAAAATAAAGATACATACCTTAAAATGTAATTATTAATAATTCTTTGATGTATTGATTTTTTCTTATCACTTAAATAATTTGATAAATAATGATTGTATGAGTCTTTAAAACTCTCAAATGTAGTATATTTAGGTGTCCATCCTAAAGTTTTTTTAGCTAAACTGATGTCAAAATATACGTCGGAGCCATAAACCTTAAAATGATAATCTTGCAAAGGAATTAAGTTCATTTTTTGCATTAAAAAACCTATTTTTAAAATTATTGAGTTTTCAATACTTTTTATTTTAGATTTACTATTAAATTCATTCTTTAAAAATTGTAATATCTCAAATATTTTTTTTACATCTGACGAGCCAATATTTAAGGCACCTCTATAATCGGATTTAGATGTTAACATAATTGCATTGCATAAATCTCTAATATCAACAAATTGATAAAGATTTTTTCCACCTTTAATGACAGGTATTGGTAAATCATTTTTTAACCAATCAAATAATATACTAAAAATTCCAAATCTATTAAGTCCGATGATTGTTCTAGGTCTTATAATTGTTATATTTTTTCCCTCATTAATTTTATCAAAGCAAAGATTTTCAGATTTCATTTTACTTTGACCGTACGACTCAACTGGTTGCCTTTCTGAAATTTCCAATATAGGACATTTATCAGGAACTCCGAAAACGGCTGAACTTGAAATAAATATAAATTTTTTAATCTTATATTTTTCAAAAAAAAATAACATTAATCTTGTCGACTCTAAATTAATTTTATCAAAATCTTTTTTTTTAGTTATAGGAACTAATGCAGAATTATGAATTATAACGTCAATTTTTTTTTCTTTAAAAATTTTTTCTACTTCTGATTTATTTCTTATATCTAAATTATAATTGATACTATTTTCATTATCAGAAGGTAAAATA
>CACKPP010000029.1 GCA_902602105.1 uncultured Pelagibacteraceae bacterium | reverse complement strand
TATCACTTTCTTTTCTTTGAGTTGTGAATCTTGATTGTCCCGGTTTCCTTTTATCTAATTCTTTTTGAATATCTTGCTCTTTTAGCTTAATTAATGGGGGACAACCATCAATAATACAGCCGATAGCCGGTCCATGGGACTCTCCCCAAGTTGTGAAACGAAATAACTTTCCAAAAGTATTAAATGACATTATTTATATTATATAGATTATTTTGTTTAAATTATGAATCAAAAAAACTCATTAGGGCTTGATAAATGCTTTTTAGATCTTGATGATCCATTTGAATTATTTGAAAAATGGTTTGATGAGGCTAAAAAGAAAGAAATAAATGACCCCAACGCTTTAGCTTTAGGAACAGCTAGTAAGACTGGTGTACCATCTGTAAGAATGGTACTTCTCAAAGATTTTGATAAAAATGGATTTGTTTTTTATACGAATTTAAATAGTCAAAAAGGAAATGAGTTAAAAGACAATCCAAATGCAACAATGTGTTTCCATTGGAAAAGTTTATTAAGACAAATAAGAATTAATGGCACTTTAAAGTTAGTAGATGATAAAGTAGCAGATGATTATTATAATACCAGAGCTTATGAAAGCAGAATAGGAGCATGGGCATCTAAACAAAGCAGTATTTTGAAAAGTAGAGATGAACTTTTAAATTCTTTAGAAAGCTTTAAAAAGAAGTACAATGATAAGAATAAAGTCCCAAGACCCAATTATTGGTCTGGTTGGAATTTAAAACCATCAAGCATTGAATTTTGGTTAGATGGAGACAATAGAATACACGAGAGATTAAAATATATTTTGGATGAAGATAATAATTGGTTTAAAAATCTTTTAAGTCCTTAAAAATTTCTTGACAAACTAAATGAGGTTAAATTTTCAAGAATATTTTTTTCTTCACAATCATTAAATACAGATAGTGAGTTAGAGGCTAAATTAATATAATGTTGAGCTTTTTGATAGCAAGCTTTGATTACATCATATCTTTTAATTAAAGACAAAATATAAGTTAAGTCACTCTCATCTCTATTGTCTTTTAAAAAAATATCTTTAAGTTTTTCTTTTTCTTGATTATTTGCTTTTTGAAATAATAAAATTACAGGTAGTGTAACTTTACCTTCATAAAAATCCTTACCAATTTTTTTTCCAAATAACTTCAAATCTGAATTATAATCTAGAGTGTCATCAGCAATCTGAAAAGTTAAACCAAGGTTCCTTCCATAAAACTCTAAAGCTTCTTTTTCTTTTGTTTTCATATCTGATAAAATTGCTCCAACTTTTGTAGCAGCAGCGAATAATTCAGCAGTCTTAGCAGATATAATTTTAAGATATGTTTCTTCTAACATATCAACCTCACCTTGATGTTGTAGTTGTAATACTTCCCCTTGAGCAATTTTTGAGGATGTCGATGATAGTAATTTTAGAACTTCTAAGTTTCCATCTTCAACCATCATTTCAAAACATCTACTCAGTAAATAATCTCCAACTAATACAGATGACTGATTATTCCAAATTTTGTTCATTGTTTTTTTTCCTCTTCTTATTGAGCCATTATCAATTACATCGTCATGCATTAAGGTTGCAGAATGAATTAATTCAACACATGCAGCTAAATTAATATCTCTAGTGCCTTTTGAATAACCGCACATTTTAGAGGATCCCAAAGTTAATAAAGCTCTTAATCTTTTACCACCTGTATCGAGATGATAGGCAGTCATTTTTTGAACCAAATCAACATCACTTGATAATTTAAGTTTAATTTTTTCTTCAACTAATAATAATTTATTCTCAACTGAGTCTTTTAGTTGAAAGTAAGAATTATTAATTTGGTTTTTTTTTAAATGAGGACCTCTCAACAGGAGGTTCAAGTTGGGATTTTAATTTAACATGGCCAATTGTACAGGAATATACCAATTTTAATTTTGATAGTAATAAATCACAAATTACAAGACATGTTCCTTTACATTATTTTATTTTATCTTTTTTTAATTTATTTATTGAAGAAAAAAACTCAGTTAGATTTATTTATTTTATATTCAGTTCTTTATTACCATATTTTTTATATCTAAATTTAAATCAATTATATAAAGATAAAAAATTAAACATTCTAATTGTTTGTTTTTCGTTTTTTCTTTTACCTTTTTTTCGTTCAAGTGCAATGTGGGCTAATGCTCATTTAACAGCAGTTATATTTTTTTTAATTGCAAATTTTTTTTATTTAAAATCCAAAAAAAATAACCAATTTTTCTTTAAATTACTTAATTTATTTTTTTTAAGTTTAGCTACATATTCATTACAATCATATGTAATTTTGTATGTATTCTATTTATATAGATATTTTAAATCAGAAAACTTAAAAACTTTTCTCAATCTATTTTTTTTTAGTTGTATTTTAGGGGCTCCTGGTCTTTATTTTATTATACATATCAATCCTAGAGCTGCTAACTTGCCGTTTACAGAAGATATTTTTTTTAATCTTTGTTTTAATTTTACATTAATATTTTTTTATTTATTATTTGTTTTATCAAATAAGGAAAATATTAAACTTTTTTATAACGGACTTCATCAAATAAAGGTTATTCATATATTTCTTTTAATCCTGATATTTTTTGTAATAGTTTTTAATTTAAATTTTGAACTATTAAATTCTTCATTAAAAGGAGGTGGGTTTTTTTATAAAGTTTCTCATTTTATCTTCAAAAATAATTCTTTTTTCATTTTCGTTTTTTTCTTAAGTTTGTTCACTATTTTTAATTTTATAAAAATTTCAAAAAATTTAATAGAATTAATCGTTATAGTAAATTTAATGTCAATTAATGTAGCAATTTACCAAAAATATTTTGAACTTTCATTCCTAATTTTTTTATTCGTTCTTAACGAAAATTATATAGTCAAAAATGTAATCTCAAATATTAAAAATTCCTTATCTTTTTATTTGGTAGCAATATTCTATTTACTAATTTCATATATAAATTATTTTTATGAATTTTCATATAAATTAGTTATTTAATTAATTTTAATATTCTTAATATAGGGCTGCATTAAGCTATTAACGATAGATTAAAAAGAGCTCAAAATTTTAAAGATGTTTAAAATTTAAAATATAAATGTATAAAAAACTATAATTAATGAAAAAAAATATATACTACGTTCTTCCTTCATATAATGAAAGTTTAAATTTAAAAAAACTTTTAAATGATTTTAAAAAATTTTTTGAAAGAAAGAAAATTAAAGTTATTGTAGTTATTGTTGATGATGGCTCAACTGATAATTCTGCAGCAATAATAAACTCTGTTATAAAAAAAAATAAATCAAAAAATTTCACAATAAAAATGATTAAGCACAAAAAAAATATGGGCTTGGGACGAGCACTAAAAACAGGATTTGAATATTCTTTTTCTAAAGGAAAATATAACGATGTTATTGTCAGTATGGACACAGATAATTCACATACTGTGAGCTTAAGTTATAAAATGGCTAGAAATATTTTTTATAAAAAAAAAGATATTTTGATAGCATCTAGATACCAGTTAAGTTCTAAAATTAAAGGTCTTGATTTTTGGAGAAAATCTTTAAGCTTAGGAGCTGCAATCTTATATAAAATATTTTTTCCAATCAAAAATATTAAAGATTATACATCTGGTTTTAGAGCATTTAGATTAGGTGTTATGAAAAAAGCATGGAAAAGAAATAAAAACTTTTTTTCGGAAAAAGGTTTTTCTGCTTCTGCTGATATTATTTTAAAACTATACATTTATAGAAAAGAGATTGCTTTTTTAGAAGTGCCCATAAATTTAAGATATGATCTGAAAAAAGGAGATTCCAAAATGAAAATTTTCAAAACTATATATCTTAACTTAGCCTTAATTATAAAAAGAAAATTTTTATGAGCTATTTTTTAAGAGTTATATTGTAGAATAAATTAAAATCTAAAATTTTAATTTTTATCGGAAGGTAGCTTTCTAAAATTACATTTTTCTTATATTTATATTTAATTATAGATATTAAATTAAATATTGAATTTATGTGCTCTGATGCGATCATATAATCGTACTCTAAATTTGAAATATTTAATTTTTTTTTTACAGAAAAAATTTTTAAAAAAAATCGGCCAAATCTCCATAAAAAACCTGGATCACATGGAAGTGCAATTGAAAGGGTACCGTTTTTTTTTAGCACATACATCATCTTATCCAAAAAAATTTCTGGTTCTGGAATATGTTCTAAAACATGTGAAATTATAATTCGATCAAAGTAGTTTTTTTTATAAGGAATTTTTTTACTATCATAATATTTAAATTCTGTTTTTTTATTTTTATAATATTTTTTTTTTAAAAAATTAATTGCAAATTTAGAATTTTCTAAAAAATGATATTTTCCAAAACGATGTTTAAGATAGGGTAAATGTGGTGAAGAACCAGCTCCTATTTCAAGAATTTTAGAATTATTACTAAAGTCTTTAAAATTTAAATTTTTTTCTAAATCCTGATGACATAACTTCATCATGAAACCAACTGAACCTGTATCTTGATAAGCATTATATTTTTTTTCTAATTTATTGAATTGTTTTTTTTTATACATATTTATTTAAAATTTAAGAAAATTAATTTTTACATACTTTTTAAAGAGATACTTACACTTAATATGTGTATTGGTAAATATTTACTGATTTTTTATCAATTATTGTAAATTTAAGGTATTTATTTGGTGCGCCTGCTAGGAGTCGAACCTAGAACCTCCTGATCCGAAGTCAGGCACTCTATCCAGTTGAGCTACAAGCGCATATAATATTAATATAACATTTTATGAAAAAAAAAATAAATTTGATTGTAAAAGATAAAGATAAAAACCTTCGTGTTGATGTTTTTATTCATAAAAAACAAAATGATATAAGCAGAACTAGAATTAAAAATCTAATTTTAAATAATGGATTAAAAATAAACAATAAAATTATAGATGATCCGTCAAAAAAAGTTTTTTTTAAAGATATTTTAGAGTTAACAATACCTAAGGCAAAAAAGGCTTCATTGAAACCTTATCAATATAAATTGGATATTACATATGAGGATGAAGATTTAATTGTTTTAAATAAGCCTGCAGGTATAGTAATGCACCCTGGTGCAGGAAATTTTGATAATACTATAGTTAATGCACTCATAAATTATGATAAAAACTCTCTATCAAATATTGGTGATGAATTAAGACCTGGAATAGTCCATAGAATAGATAAAAATACTTCTGGTTTAGTTGTAATTGCAAAAAATAATCAAACACATGAGAATCTTTCAATTCAATTCAGTAAACATTCAATTGTAAGAGTTTATCAATTATTAGTTTGGGGGAAAGTTCGACCATCGAAAGGTAAAATTGAAACCTTAATTGCTAGAAGTTCAAAAAATAGACAAATGATGGAGGTTAATACTACAAGAGGAAAAAAAGCAGTTACAAACTATAAAACTATAGAAATATTTGAAAATAAAAATACACCCA
>CACKPP010000028.1 GCA_902602105.1 uncultured Pelagibacteraceae bacterium | reverse complement strand
AACAATTCTTTTTGTGGAACATTTTCAGGAACTTTTCTTAATCCATCCATATCATCTGAAAATGTAATAATTTCTGCAGGAAGTTTTGTTAATTGACTTAGAGCATTAATCATCATAGATGTTCTTGCAACTTCTCCAAAAGTCCCTATATGCGGAAGTCCACTTGGACCATATCCAGTTTGAAGTGTTATTTTTCCTTTTTTTTCAATAAATGATTTTCTTTCTCGAAGCAATTTTTTTGCCTCAACAAAAGGCCATGCACTTGTTTTGTCTAAATTTTCTTTTTTAATCATGAATAATTCAAAAAAAATCTTAAATTAACGATTTAACTAATTCTTATAGAGTTGAAATTTATTTACCATAAAATAATGTTCTTTCAAAATGTCTAATTATAAAACTGTTTTTTTTACTCTTGGTATTCTTCAGATAATTCTTGGAATTTTTATGTTGATTCCAATTATTGTTCAATTTTTTTACAATGAGATAGACTCATCTTTTTTTGGTGCATCAATTATTACGATAATTTTTGGAATACTTTTTTTTCTATCAAATTTAGATCATGAAAAAAAAATTAAATTTACAACAGGCTTTTTTATTAACTTCGTTATCTTGGTTGAGTATTGCAATTTTTGGATCTCTTCCTTTTATTTTTTCAAGTGTAGAATTTTCTTTTACAAATGCTTTTTTTGAGAGTATGTCAGGAATTACGACTACAGGTTCAACAATAATTTCAAATTTGGAAAATATACCAAAAGGAATTTTATTTTGGCGAGCTATACTTCAATGGTTAGGAGGTATAGGTATAATTGTAATGGCAATTACACTAATGCCAATAATGAACGTTGGAGGTATGCAATTATTTAAAGTTTCAAATAACGATTCCTCAGAAAAAATTCTTCCAAAATCCAAAGAAATTGCTCTCAGATTAATCTATATTTACTCAAGCTTAACTTTTTTATGTGCACTATCCTATAAAATTTTAGGAATGAATTATTTTGATAGCCTAACCCACTCCATGACAACAATTGCAACTGGTGGATTTTCAAATTATAATGAGTCTATAGGTTTTTTTGATAGTTTTTCTATAGAAATTTCAGCAATGATTTTTATTATTTTAGGAAGTTTGCCTTTTATAGCTTATATAAAATTTTTAAGTGGTAATAAAAAAATATTTTTTTCAGACATTCAAATTATAACTTTTATGAAAATTATATTATTTAGTATTATTATTTTATCAATATATTTGACAATAAACGATACTACCCAATTTGATTTAAGGTCAATTTTTTTCAATGTTATTTCTATTTTAACTGGTACAGGTTATGTAAATGCAAAATTTGATGGATGGGGAAGTTTTCCCTTAATATTATTTTTAGGTTTAATGTTTATAGGGGGGTGTGCAGGATCAACAACTTGTGGCATCAAAATATTTAGAATACAAATTATCTTTGCATTTGTTACAAATCAACTTAAAAAAAATTATTTATCCTAAAGGTGTTTTTATTTTAAAATATGATCAAAATGCAGTTGATAATAAATTTATTGCATCAATAATTTCTTTTATTTATATGTATTTAGTTGTTTTCTTTATCATCGCAGCATTATTATCGTTGACTGGTCTTGATTTTATTACCTCAATATCTGGAGCAGCTACATCAATTTCTAATGTAGGCCCTGGTTTAGGATCAATCATTGGACCTAACGGAAATTTTTCATCATTACCTGATATTTCAAAATGGATATTAACTTTGGGAATGATTTTGGGAAGGTTAGAATTATTTGCTATATTAGTTTTATTTTTACCTTCGTTCTGGAGAAACTAAAAGTGATAGAAATAAAAAAACAAAATTTTTCTGATATGTTTTCAATTTATTTTGATAAGAGAATGTTGAAAATTTTACTATTAGGTGCAATTTCAGGTTTTCCCTGGGTTTTGATTGGCAGTAGTCTTAGTTTATGGTTAAAGGAAGACGGCTTAAGTAGATCTACTATTGGTTGGGCTGGATTAATTTTTGGAGTTTATGCTTTTAATTATTTATGGGCACCTTTAGTAGACAGAGTGCAGATTCCTTTATTAACAAAAAAGATTGGTCATAGAAAAGGTTGGATTATTTTAATGCAAATATTAATCTTAGTCTCACTTTTGTTATGGAGTATTATCAATCCCTCTGAAAACCTAACTTTAGTAGTTTTAGTTGGTTTAATTATTGCGATTGCTTCAGCTACTCAAGATATTACCGTTGATGCCTTAAGAATAGAGCAAATTGGAGAAAATGAGGGAAAATCAATGGCTGCAGGCGCAGCTATGGCAGTTGTTGGTTGGTGGAGTGGATATAAACTGGGAGGGGTATTATCTTTATTTTCTGCAGAATACTTAGAAAATGCTGGATTTGAAAATTACTGGCAGCTTACATTCTTAATCTTAGGAGTACTGATTATTTTAATGAATATTGGGCTTATGTTTGTAGGTGAAACAAAATATTCTGAAAGAGAAAATAAACAAAGGGAAACTGATAAATTAATTTCAAATAAATTTGAAAAAGAAAATTTATTCACTCAAGCAATATCTTGGATTGGAGGTACTATTAGTGGACCTATAATTAGTTTTTTTAAAAAAAATGGTTTTTCAATTGCAATTAGTATTTTAGGTTTCATTTTTTTATTTAAAGTAGGTGAGGCATTTTTAGGTCGTATGTCTATAATTTTTTACAAAGAAATTGGTTTTAGTAAAACAGATATTGCAATTTACTCAAAAACATTGGGATGGATCACAACTGTAATTTTTACTCTTTTAGGTGGTCTTTTTGTAATAAGAACTGGAGTGCTTAAAGCAATGTTTTTAGCTGGAGTCGTAATGGCAAGTACCAATCTTTTATTTAGTATATTAGCTTGGAGTGATAAATCTGAAATTCTTTTTGCTATTGCAGTAATTTTTGATGACATTGCAGCAGCATTTGCAACTGTTGCTTTTGTAGCATTTATATCTCTATTAGTTGATAGATCTTATACTGCTACCCAATACGCTCTACTGGCCTCTATTGGTACTGGAGGAAGAACGGCACTTGCCTCTTCTTCAGGTGCTCTTGTAGACTGGTTAAATGGAGATTGGGGAATTTTTTTTATTTTAACTGCTTTAATGGTAATTCCATCACTTATCATTTTATGGATTATAAAAGACAAAATTAAATTAAGTGAAAAATAATTTTTTTAAATCTCCTGTGGGTAATATAAACTCTAAACCTTCAATAAATTCAGATGTAATTTCACAAATTTTGTACGGAGAAAAATTTGAAATTCTCTCTAAAAAAAAGAATTGGTTTAAAATAAAAACAAATTTTGATAATTATGTTGGTTATATTAAAAAAAATAAATTTAAACAAAATTTCAAACCAACACATAAAGTCTATGAACTGAAATCAAGAATTTTTAAAAGAACAAATAGTAAATTTTTACCAACTAATAGTTTTCTTTCTTTTGCATCTGGTATTTCAATTAAAAATATAAAAGATAATTTTATTGAATTTGAAAAAAATAAATGGATTAACAAAAATGATCTAAAAAAAATTAACCATTATGAAAAAAACTACATAAAAATACTTAAGTTATTCTTAGGTAGTAAATATTTATGGGGAGGAAAAACTTATAAAGGAATCGACTGTTCAGCCTTAATTCAAATTTATTTTTATTATAATAGAATATTCTTTCCAAGAGACTCAAAAGATCAAATAAAGTTTTGTAAAAAAAAAACAAAAAAGAAACTGGACAAAGGCGATATTATTTTTTGGAAAGGTCATGTTGGTATGTGTATAAATCAATCAAAATTCATACATGCCTATGGTCCGAAAAAAAAAGTAATAATAATGCCGACTAATTTAACAATCAAATTAATAGAAAAAACTGCAAATCTTATTATTAAAAAGATTAGCAATATTAAAAAATATTAGTCTCTTCCAAAATCAGGTTTATTGATATCTTGTTTTAATTTAATTATTTTAGATCTTACTTTTTTGGTCTGAGTTAATTTTTTAAGGATTGATTTGTTGTTTTTTGAATTGATGTCTTTTTTAAATGCATTCAAATTTTTAATAAATACATCTATAGCTTTAGAAATATTTTTTTTATTATCAAAAAAAATATCTCTCCACATTATTTCGTTAGATGCAGCTATTCTTGAAAAATCTCTTAAACCACCAGCGCTATACTTTATTAGATTATATTTTTGTTTTTTTTCAAAATCTTGAGCCGATTTAACTAAATTATATGCAATTAAATGCGGTAAATGACTTGTAATTGAAAAAATTTTATTATGTTTTTCGGTGCTCATTAGAACAATTTTTGAGCCCATTTTTTTCCAAAAATAGTTCAAAAATTTTAGATGTTTTAAATTAGTTTTTTTTTCTTTAATTAAAACACACCACTTATTTACAAATAAGTCTTGTTTACCGTATTCAGGGCCACTGACCTCTGATCCCGTTATTGGATGGCTTGAAGTCCAAAAAAAATTTTTTTTTTTAAATTTTTTTCAATTATTTCTAAAGATTTTAACTTAGACGAGCCAACATCGGTAATAATATGTTTTGAGGTTAAATTTTTATTAATCCTTAAAATTATATTCTTGTACTCACTCATCGGTGTACAAAAAATAATTAGATCTGAGTTTACCACACCATCCTTTAATGATTTTACAATTATTCCTGGCAATCTTAATTTCTTTATTTTAGAAGTATTTTTTTTTGATTTTTCATAAACAAATATTTTTTTTGCTATTTTTTTTTTTGAAATTCTTCTTACTAAAGAAGATCCTAATAATCCACAACCTATAATTAAAACATTTTTCATCTTCTAAATATACTTTTTGTTATCTTCATAAATTTTAAATTTTCTTTTTTGGATCCAATAGTTAATCGCAACATGTTTTTAATTTTATAACCATCCTCAGTAGATCTTAAAATAATTCCTTTCATTTTTAATTTCTCATAAAAATATTTAGCTTTAAATTTACATTTAGCAAAGTCTAATAATAAAAAATTAGCAGAAACTTTATTTGAACTAATATCATAATTATTTAAAAAATCTTTCAATTTTGTTGCATAAAAAATATTATGTTTAATTGAACGAGATATAAACTTATTATCTTTGAGAGACTCTATAGCTGCTTTTTGTGCAACTTCGTTAACATTAAATGGAGGTTTGATAATATTGAGGGCATCAATAATTTTTCTTGATCCGTGACCCCATCCAATTCGTAATGATGATAAACCATAAATTTTCGAAAATGTTCTTAATATAAAAACATTTTCTTTATTTTTGAATAATTCTAAACCAGATTTATAATCTGCATTTTTCATATATTCTGCATAAGCATCATCAACCACTAGTAAAATATTTTTCCTTAATTTTTTTCTTAACCTAATTAATTCAAACTTAGTTAAATAAGTTGCAGTTGGATTATTTGGATTAGCCAAAAAAACAATTTTAGTTTTTTTTGTAACTTTTTTTATAATTTCTGAAACAGATACTTTG
>CACKPP010000027.1 GCA_902602105.1 uncultured Pelagibacteraceae bacterium | reverse complement strand
GCTTCAAACGGATTATCTCTGTTATCAAAATCATTTCCATAGGAGAGTAATGCGGACTCTATTCTTTCTATTAGATTTGGACATCCTGCTTTAACATTAAATTCTTTTCCATATTCAAATAAATAATCATACAAATCTTGACCAGCTATATTATCTTCGACGTAAATTTCAAAACCACTTTGTTTTGACCAACCAGATCTAGCAATAAAGTATTTTTTTTTCTTAAATTCATAGTATTTAAAATTAAAAAATTTTAATTGTCTTATTTCTTCACCAAATAATTTTGCCATTAAATCGTCTGAAAGTGGACCCTGTACTGCTAAAATATTTACGTTAGGTTCATGGATTTCTACATCAAATTTATTTCCTGCCGCAAGTCCTTTTGCAAAAAAAATTACATCAGAGTCTGCAATTGATAACCACCATCTATCTTCAGCTAATTTATTGATAATTGGATCATTAACTAGAAGACCATCGTCATCAATTAATGGTGCATAGTAACATTTACCAACTTTTGATTTAGATAAATCTCTGCATGTCATTAACTGAACTAACTTTGCTGAGTCCTTTCCTGAAATTTCAACTTGTCTTTCTGCAGCAACATCCCATACCTGTACAAATTTTTTCAAATGTTCATAATCAGACTCTAAAGATTTAAATGATGCTGGCAGTAACATATGATTATAAACAGTATAGCTGCTCACACCATGAGACTCTATCCTGTCAGTATAAGGAGTGCTTCTCAATCTTCTAGATTTTACTATTGGAAAGTTTTTCATTTTTTTAAAAATTCTAAGATCTTTTCTCTCATTTCAAATGCTTTTTCAATCATAATCATGTGTCCACATCCTTCAATTATATGTGTTGTCGAATTCTTAACTAAGTTTGCAAATTTTTTTCCACTTTCTAAATTAGCCATCTTATCAAGTTCTCCTAATATAAACATAGTTGGGCAATTTATAGCCTTTGCTGCATCAGAGCCGTTTTGATAATTATTACATGCAATAAGATCAACAGCTAAAATTTCACTAATATCTCTTGGTGATTGGATAATTTTTTCCACTGGGTTTCCGCCAATAAATTTTTTTGACCCCTCATAACCCCATTTCATCATTAATTTAACAGCATCAGAATCTCCATCTGATGCTAAATCAATAAGATCCTTATGAACAGGCATTCGATAAGAACCCCCGACAAAAATTAGCTTTTTTAATCTATTTTTATATTTAAATGAATATTCTAAAGCTTCTAGACAACCTTGCGAATGTCCAATAAGAATTATATTATTTAATTTTAGTTCATTAAAAACTTTTTCTAACCAATCTGCAATTTTTTCAATACTATCTAGACAGGGACCATCAGAATTTCCATGTCCAGGCAAATCAATTGATAAAACATTAAAATTTTTATTTGAAAAAAATTGTTCTGTAAGAGACCAAACAATATGTGATAAGCCACTTCCATGCAAAAATACTATGGTGTCTCTAGAATTTTCTATGCCTTGCCCAGCATCAGAAGCATGAACACTTTTATTTTGTATAGATATTATCAATCAATTACCTAAAATTTTTTTCTAAGCTCAAATTTTTGAATTTTACCTGTAGAAGTTTTTGGTAATTCACAGAAAATAACCTGTTTTGGAACCTTAAAACCAGCCAAAGTTTCTTTGCAAAAGCTTATTAATTCTTTCGCTGTAGTAGGCTTGTCTTTAACCATTTCAATAAATGCACAAGGAACTTCTCCCCACTTTTCATCAGGTTTAGCTACTACGGCAGCAATTGATACTGAGGGGTGTTTGCTTAAAGTATTTTCTATTTCGATTGACGAAATATTTTCTCCGCCAGAAATAATTATATCTTTTGATCTATCTTGTATTTTAACATATCCATCTGGATGCATTACCGCTAAGTCTCCAGAATGAAACCAACCACCTGTCATAGCTTTATCGGTAGCATCTTTATCTTTAAAATAACCTTTCATTACGACATTTCCTCTTAGCATTATCTCACCAATAGTTTTTCCATCTTTTGGAACTTCTTTCATTGTCTTAGGATCCATAATTGCTGCTCCTTCAAGATTAGGATATCTAACTCCTTGTCTTGCTTTAATTTCATTTTGCTTTTCCTCATCAAATCCATTCCAATCGTCATTCCAAGCACATTGCGTGACATGACCATAAGTCTCGGTTAAACCATAAACGTGCATTACTTCAAAACCGAGTTCTTTCATTTTTTTGAAAATTATACTTGGTGGTGGAGCCCCTGCTGTAAGTACATGAACTTTATTTTTTAATTTTTTTCTATCGCTTTCAGGCGCGCCTGTTATCATATTTAATACAATCGGAGCGCCTCCAAAATGAGTAACATCATATTTATCTATTAATTCAAAAATCTTTTTAACATCTATGTTTCGCAAACAAATAGTTCTTCCATTTAACATTGGAACTGTCCATGGATAACACCAACCATTACAGTGGAACATTGGAACAATTGTTAAAAAATTTAATCTATTAGGCATATTCCAAGCAACAGCACTTCCAGTTGACATTAAATAAGAGCCTCTATGATGATAAACAACACCTTTGGGGTTTCCAGTTGTACCTGATGTATAACTTAAAGATATAGCCTGCCACTCATCCTCTGGCATTTTCCAAATATAATTATCATCACCTGTATTAAGAAAATTTTCATATTCTAAATCACCAATTTTTTCTAATTTTGACTGATCTGCAAATTTATCATGAATGTCAATTACAGTAATTTTTTTGTCTAATTTACTCAAAGCTTTTTTTACTTCAATATGAAGTTGTCTATCTACTACTAGTACTTTTGCGTCACTATGATTTAAAATATATGAAATAGTATTAGCATCTAATCTTATATTGATTGTATTTAATACAGCACCAGTCATTGGAACTGAATAGTGGGCCTCAAAAATTTCTGGAGTATTAAAGGCTAAAAATGAAACAGTATCTCCTTTTTTGATACCGATTTTTTCTAGTGCACTAGCAAATTTTATAGCCCTTTTATAAACTTCATTCCAAGTATATTTTCTATCTTCATATACTATTGCCTCGTAATTTGGATAAACATCTTTAGCTCTTTCTAAAAAAGATAAGGGTGTTAATGGAACATAATTTGCAGCATTTTTATCTAAATTTACATCGTAATGATTCATTCTAATTAAATTTAAAATTCATAATATTTGAGCTTCCAGATATAGCAGATTTATAATGTAGCTCAGCTCTAGGTAAAACTTTTTCAAAATAAAATTTTGCAGTATTTATTTTATCATCATAAAAATTTTTATTTTCATTATAATCCTTGAAACTTACATCTAAGACTTTTATCCAAGCATAAGCAACAGAGACAAAACCAAGAGTTTTTAGATAATCATTTGCAGCAGCACTAACATCATCTTTATCACTTTTAGTTTTTTCGATTATCCATTCGCTAAATTTAGTTAAAATGTCCAAATAATACCTAAATTCCTTAGTAAATGGCTTAATCTTTTCGTTATCTAAATCAGTTTCAGATTTTAATAAATCTATAAATTTATTAATTATGTCTCCATTTTTATTTGATAATTTTCTAAAAACTAAATCTGCTGCCTGCACAGAATTCGTGCCTTCATATATTGGAGTTATTCTATTATCTCTATACAGCTGTTCTATTCCTTGATCTTTTGTATAACCATAGCCTCCATGAATTTGCATTGCATCATTAGTGATTTCCATGCCTAAATCAGTAAACAATGATTTTACCACTGGTGTCATCAAAGAAACAAAATCAGAAGCTTCCTGACGTGCTTTTTCATCTTGATGGTTCAAACTAACTTCGGTTTGTTGTGATAACCAAAAACACAAAGCTCTCTCACCTTCAATAATTGATTTCATATTCAATAGTGATTTTCTTATATCTGCATGTTCAATTATAAAATCAGCACCATTGGTCGATTTAGTTTTATTTGTCTTACCTTGTTTTCTCTCTTTCGCATAAGCGAGTGAGTTTTGATAAGCAATCTCTGAGATTCCTAATCCTTGGATCCCCACAACTATTCTTTCAAGATTCATCATTGTAAACATTGCATTTAAACCTTTATCTTTTTTACCAATCATATAACCGGTAGCTTGATCAAAATTTAATACACATGTTGCAGAACCTTTTATACCCATTTTACTTTCAATAGATCCAGTTGATATTCCATTTCTTGGTCCTATGCTTCCGTCCTCGTTGACTACAAATTTAGGAACTAAAAATAAACTTATACCCTTTGTACCTGCTGGAGAGTCTGTCGCTCTAGCAATTACCAAATGAATAATATTTTCAGTAAGATCATGATCTCCCGAAGTTATAAATATTTTTTGGCCACTAATTTTGTACGTTCCGTCATTTTGTTTTTCAGCTTTTGTTTTTAAAAGTCCTAAATCAGTTCCACAAACAGGTTCTGTTAAACACATAGTACCACTCCATTTACCCTCAACTATTTTTGGCAAATACTTATTTTTTAATTCATCTGATGCATGATGATTAATACAATTATATGCTCCTATGCTCAGTTCACTATAAAGCTTAAACGATAAACTTGCAGAAGATAACATTTCATCAAAAAATGCACTTACTGTTTTTGGCATTCCTTGTCCACCATATTTTGGATCACAAGATAATGAAGTCCATCCATCTTGAATATATTTTTTATATGCTTCTTTATATCCTGGGGGTGTCCTCACTACGCCATTTTCTAAAACTGCAGGATTTTCATCACCCGCTTTTGCAAGTGGAAGAATTAAATTTTGATTAATTTTCGCAGCTTCTTCTAAAATATCTTTAACTAAATCAGAACTTACCTCTTTGTACTTTTCTATTTCATTATATTTCTTATTGTCACTTAATTTTTCAAAAAGAAACATCATATCTTCAACTGGTGCAGTATAGCTTGGCATAAAAATAGTTTAGAATAATTGATAGATTATTGCAATTTTGAAATTATCGCATCACCCATTTGCGCAGTAGAAACTTCTTTCATTCCATCTGATAGAATATCTTTAGTTCTTAATCCATCATTTAGAACGTCCTGTACCGCTTTTTCTAGAGCTAGAGCCTCCTTATCTAGGTCCAAAGAATATCTTAAAGCCATAGCAAAACTCAATATACTAGCTATTGGATTAGCAATACCTTTGCCAGCAATATCAGGAGCAGATCCATGAATAGGTTCATACATAGCTCTCATTTCACCATCTTTATTTTTAGCACCTAAAGATGCCGAAGGTAATAAACCTAAAGATCCTGTTAACATAGAAGCTTGATCTGACAACATATCTCCAAATAAATTATCAGTTACTATTACGTCAAATTGTTTTGGGTTTCTTAACAACTGCATGGAACAATTATCAGCAAGCATATGACTTAATTCAACGTCCTTATACTCTTTATCATGTAATGTCTGAACTTCTTCTTTCCAAAGTTGTCCTGCTTCCATAACATTTGATTTTTCGCAAGATGTGACTTTATTTGATCTTTTCTTAGCTAAGTCAAAAGCGATTCTCGCAACTCTTATTATTTCACTACTAGTATAAGTATGAGTGTTAATTCCTTTTCTCTCACCATTTTCAATAGGCTTGATACCTCTTGGTTCACCAAAATATATTCCACCTGTTAGCTCTCTAACAATCATTATATCTAAACCAGAAACTATTTCTGGTTTTAGTGTTGATGCATCAACTAATTGTTCAAAACATATTGCAGGTCTTAAGTTGGCAAATAATTTCAATTCTTTTCTTAATTTTAACAAAGCTCTCTCAGGTTTTTTTGAGAATTCAACAGCATCCCATTTTGGGCCACCGACAGCACCTAGCATTACCACCGCGCTTTCTAAAGCTTTATAAAATACTTCATCAGTGATTGGCGTTCCATATTTGTCATAAGAACATCCTCCAGCAAGATCTTCATCTATTTCAAAATCAAGAGATTTTTTATCATT
>CACKPP010000026.1 GCA_902602105.1 uncultured Pelagibacteraceae bacterium | reverse complement strand
TTGCCACTCATAATTACCGCAAGTGCCACATCTAATCTTAGCTTGCTTTTGTTTTTTTTCTTCGGGCATTAACGACCTTTACGTTGCTTACTTGCTTCTACTAATTTACGGTTGTCTTTAAAGTTAATATAACTCTTTAGAGTTTTGTCTGACTTATGACCTGACAACGCCATAACGTTAGATGTAGATGTTTCTGTTGCAATATCAGAAATACCACCTTTACGGAAACTACTAAATTCTAAATTAGGATTGCTTAACTGTTCTTTGCATTGATCTAAAACAAATCTAACTTTTTCTTGTAAGTATCTTTTAGTAAATGGGTAATACTGACCTGATATAAAACCGTGAGAGTTTTTTTGTTGCTTACGCATAACCATATATAAACCTTTTTTCTCTGCAAAATCTTTTTCTAAACGTGCAACTAAACTTGGGTATAAACACTCTGTATCGTCATATAACGGAAACTGAACCCAACTATTATTTTTTTCTTGTATTATATCTAAATGGTTTTTTTTGTAATGTTGCGACCAAGTTAGATCTTTAATGTAACCAACTCTAATTAACGTCCAATAAGCTAACATAAGAGCAGTACCAACGGAACGTAAGTGTAGTTGGTCTGCTTTATTTACGACTAACTCTAAATCTTTTACTGTTGCAAAATAAGTATCTTTGCCTGAGTATTTTAGTTCAGTATCTATAAATGGGTTTATCGCATTAGGGTATTGTATTGGGTCTGCACAAATAAAATACATAACTGCTTTTATATGAATAATTACGTTTCTTGCAGATGTATAAGCGTCGGTTCTTGTACCTGTACGACCTTTAATTAACTCTGACATGAGATCGTCAACGTTCTTTTTACTAAACTTACGGCTATCTAAATCTATAAAATTTACATTATTTTTTTTAATTTTTGCTAACCAAGTAAAAGTATCATTATAATCTTTTTTAGTTTGGTCTTTAAACTCACGCCATTTTTTAGACGCTTTAAATTCCTGTATGCACCATTTAAAAGTATATTCTGTTGCAGGTACTAAACCTTGTCTAAATCTATTAAATTCTTTATTTAATCGTTCAGCTTCTTTTACTGCTTCATCTAAATTTAAGCCTAATTGTTTTGATCTTGGGGTAAATGTAGTGCCGTTTATAAAAAGCTTACAATCACGACCTGATAAATTCCAATAATATTGATTATTAAATCTAAGCCTTTTAATCGTTAATTTCATCTTTTTTTTGCCAAGCTGTTTTTTCTAAATCTTCGACATCACGCACAATAGAATTTAAATCGTTACATTTTATATCTGACCATTTTTGAGATACTTTAACTGTTAAATCAAATACCTCTCTAATTGGTGTACCGTCATCAATATGAATATGTTTATGGCGCATAATATCTACTAAATGAAATCCGTCGTCATATCTTTGCACAATACCATAAAAACAATTTACTTCAGTTTTAACTAAAAATTCAAAACCAATATTTTCTTCGTTCCAAATATTTATACTTGGTCTATGTTGACATAAAAAAACATTATTACTTTTAAAGTTTGTAAGTGCCAATGTTTCTCTAGGAAATATTTTTTTATAATGCGCTAAAAAGTAAAATTTATTATCCTCGTTTAAATATAAATGCCTAACTCTACCACCGTCAATTACGCAACCAAAAACTTGATAAGGAATAACGTCAATACCAAGTCGCACGCTACCTTGTTCTATTTCAGGAAATACGTTTATAATACGTCTATAATCTATATGATTAATTTTACCGCCGTCTAAAAATCTCTCTAATACACCACGATTAACATTTGTTAATTCGTGTAATTTTGTAAGTGTATAATTTTTTTCATCTTTTATATGTTGTAATTGCTTAGACGGAAAATCTTGAATTACTTTACCCTTTTTCATATCTTGATACTCTTTACTGTAAATATGATTATTATTTTTTACGAGTATATCGCTGAAAGCTTTTTTATTTGCAAGTTTTTTCATTTCAATTTTTTCCCCACAATTAACAGGTAGCCTGCTTTTTTACAATCTATTTTTTATTTGAACAGTAAATATTTACGATATAGCTTAAAAATATATAAAAAAAGGTAAAAATACGCATATATGTTAAGTTTTCAAGAAATCGAGCAAAAAAGAGCAAAAAACGGTATTTCTAAGTATAAGCTTTGTAAGGAAAGTACCGTACCCTCAGCAAATTATTATAGATTAATCAAAAAACCCAACGCTACTACTAAAACGCTAAATAAATTGGGGTCAGCTTTAAACAGAATTATTAAAGGTAAAAAAAATGTCAAATAAATGGGTTGATATGGGCGAGAAATTATTAACGCCTGAAATGAAAGCAAAACTTTTAGAAAAAATAAATGGCGACGCAGATAATATCAATCAACCTGCGCATTATCAAGGCAAGACTTTAGAACTTACAGACGTTTATCAAGATTTTTTTGAACTAAGTACAGTACAGGACAAATACATAATGGACATTATTAAGTATGCAATCCGTTATCGTAAAAAAGGTTTGATCTTAGACAACTTAGGTAAAATAAAAAAATTAGCTGAAATGTGTATTGAGATAGAAAAAAATAAAACAAAAGGACTTAATGATAAAACCTGATTTATCACAACGTAACCCTTTTTTAAAATGGGGATTAGTAGAAAAACGAGGCGATAAAAAAGGCTTGCCAAAAATTAGTGCAACAAGTTTTAATACTTGGGCAGAAAGCCCGTCTGCGTGGATTAGCAAATATATATTACAAGTAGATCAAGAACCTAACGTTGCTATGCACAGAGGTACAGTTGCAGAAAAAGTTTTATATAATGTTTTAGTAGGACATAGTGAATTTAAAGATATTGATAAAGAAGCAGAAACTATTTTTAGACAACGAACAACTTTGTTAGGTACGGAAGAAGATAAGCAAAAAGAAATAAAGGATTTAATCGGTTATAAAGGTAGAACAAAAACTTATAAAGGTTTTATCAAAAATGCTTATGAACGTTTAGAAGTTTTTGGTAAGCCTGAAACTTACCAACAAAGAGTTTGGTTTAAACTACCGCAATTTGAAGTATTTGCAGACGGGTATAAAGATTTTGGTTATGAAAATTTTGACTTAGATTTAAAAACAACTTCTAAAATGGCAGGGGCTTTACCTTTAGCGTACAGACGACAATTAGCGTTTTACCGTATGCAAAGTAATAAAGAACAAAAACTTTTACTTGCAACAAAAGATAAAGCTGAACTTTACGTTTTAGAAGATAGTTACAATCAATCAAAAGAGGAAATCAATGACATAATTAATACAATGTGTAACGCTCTATCCGAGTGTAACTCGGTAGAGCAGTTACTATTACGTTACTATCCTAATTGGGAAAATTGGAAACTATCTATTAAACAAAAAGAAGAATTACGAAAAATTTTAAAAGATACGCATAATAATAATTATTGGCGTGAACGACAAGATTTAAGAGAATTGGAAGCAGGACTATGACACAAAGGGACGACGGACACGATTTTAGAGATAGCAAAAATAAAGCTGAGCAATACGAAAAAAATAAAAAAGTTATGCGTATAGAACTTGGCGAGGTTATGTATAAGTTTGAAGAAATTTTTAATACGCCTGAGGAAGCATTAAATAAAGATAAGCAAGGCGATGAACCAAAATTTATTGTGTTGGAAAAAAAAGTACAACAGGTAAATATAAAACCAATAAGTGAGGCAAATATTGAACGGGGAAAAAACAATGTTCAATCCCAAAAAGATATTGCAAATTCAAAATCAGCAACAACAGGAAAGCCGACTAATGAATAAATATAAAAGATTAGTTGTAGAGAAAAAAAATAAGATTGCTGACTTAGGCAATAAGCTTGTGATTGAACAAGGTAAATTTTAGTGGGTTAAACCACACAGTAATTAAGTAGTTGAAACACTACTTATAGTCTTATGTAAGATAAACGGTGTTTCTTATAGGGGACGTTTGCACAAAAAATACGCCGTAAAATAAAACTAGGTAAAATGTATGACAGATCAAATGCCAAGCTTTTTAAGTCCACAATCAAACGGTGGCGAAAGCGTGAAACACGATCGTTTAAGTTACAAAGTTCAACCTAATCCGCATTTTTCTATGAAAGCAGGAAGTAGTGATATTTCTGAGCCAATAGAAATTACTGAGTTAGCAATGGACTTGTCTAATATGAACGTTGGCTACGTTAAATGGGTAGGTACATCGCCGTCTAAACTTTTAAATAATGCTTTAGACAGTATGCCACCTAAACCTGTTGGCGATAGTTGGTCAAAATTATACGAATTAGTTGTTTATTCGCCTAAAGATTTAACAAAAAAAATCTTTTTCGATGTAACTAATTGGGGTGGTCAACGTGGAATAGAGAGTGCGTTTCGTGATTTTCTAAACGATTGCAAAAGTAAAAATATAAATTGGCAAGATAGCAAAAACTATCTGCCTATATTTTTATATACAGGCACGCTAGCAATAAAAAATAAAGAGGGCAAAGTTACAACGCAAGAGCCGATCTTTAAATTGCAACGTGTAGTACAAAATCCTAAAACAAACGGTACAAATGGTGTCCTTGATCAGACAGTAACCGTAGTTGAGGATATTTCCGAGATACCGAAACGTGTCGAGGAAATGACTAACAGTTCAGTTAATGCTCTTAAAAGCATTAAACAACTGTAACAGATTAGGGCGGTTGCATTTTAGCATATCCCTTTAGTTAGGTTATAACTACCGCCCTATTCTTAAACAAACGAGGTATTATGATTTATATTTATAGAACTTTTTATTATATTTTTAAGGCAATTGCTTTTGTTTTAGAATTAGCAATTTATATCTTAGCGCAGGTAAAAGACTTAATTTGCGTAATTAAAGATTGGTTTAACGAAAAAGAAATTACGCATAAATGGTAATTGTTAGTTCGCAAGAAGCCTGTAAAATTTTTAACTGCTCTTACAGTACGTTAAAGCGCAGAATTAAAAAACACATTTACCCAAAACCTATTCGCAACAATATGCGATTAGGTTTTAACAAAGAACATATTAGTAAATTTTTTCAAAATCACAAAAATAGAGCTTCCGAGCCTGCAAGTTTAAGATGGGAATAGAACAAAATTATATAAATGATCTTGAAACAGAAATTAAAGAATTAAATAGAGATTTAAAACAAGAAAAAGCAAAGAACGAAACTTTGTATAGAGAAGTTAAGCTTAAAAATGCAGAAATAGAATTAGTCAAAAAAAATTTTAGTATTGAACGTGAACAACACCAAGTGGAAATAATGAAAAAAGACTTTGAAATTAGCAAGCTTAAAAATGATAAAAAATAATACAGAGTTAAAAGAACATATAGAATTTTTTAATGATAATAACTTGGTCGTATTTCCGTGCGAAAACAAAAGACCAAAAGTTAAATTTAAAGATATAGAAGCACAATCAGTTAGTGAGTTATACCAATTATTTAGTGATAATGACGAACTTGCAATACGAACAGGTAACGGAATTGTTGTTATTGACATAGATACAAAAGGCGCAGACGGTAAAGAGGGTTTTAGATCAATAGAAAAATTAGAAAAGCAATTTGGTAAATTACCTAAAACATTAACTGCTAAAACTAGGTCAAACGGCGAGCATAGATATTTTAGAATTTTAGACGATATGCAATTATCTAACAGAACAAACTTAAATAATTTTATTGGTGTAGATGTTAGGTCAGAAAACGGTTATGTAATTGCACCACCTACTAAAAACTATCAATTTACAGAAATCTGTAAAATAGCGCATTTACCTAAGTCTTGGTTTGACGCAATTAAACGTACACCTAAAGTTGAGAGCAACGTAATAAATATGAACCTGCTTAATGATGACGGTAAAATAATTGACAACAGGGACGAAAAAGCAAGCAAGATTATTTTTGCAGAATTAATGGAACAATGTTTATTAAAACAACAAGATAAAATAGAGCCTAATTTTGACAAGTTATTAAAAGACAGTTGGGACACGTTTCAGGAAGTTTGCGATACAAAAAATCCTAATTTAAGTTTAGAACAAGAGGGACGAGGTTTTAAATGGTTGTCAGAAAAAGCTATTTATACTTGGCGTAAATATGAGGCAGGCGAATTTGACGAAAAAATAGAAGATATGATTGTTGAAGCAACAACTTTTTTAAAAAAAGAAGAAGAAATAAAATCTAATTTTATAAAAGTGTCAGATTTAATGTCTATGAAATGCGACCCTATTAATTGGGTTATTGACGGTTGGCTTATGGAAAAAACGATCTGCGGTTTGTATGCACCCGCAGGAACGGGTAAGTCTGCAATTGCGCAGGCTTTAGGAACTTGCGTATCGCAAGGGTATGACTACGGTAATAAGCTTAAAACAACAGGCAGACGTAAAACTTTATATGTAGCCTGCGAGGACAC
>CACKPP010000025.1 GCA_902602105.1 uncultured Pelagibacteraceae bacterium | reverse complement strand
TTTTATTTAGGTGGGGTTTTTTATTCCATTTCAATTGGAATGCCTACAGGAATAGCAGCTTTAATAGTAACTCTTCAACCAATTTTAACTAATGCGTTAAGTGGACCTATATTAGGTGAAAAAGTAACCACTAAACAGTGGGTTGGGGTTTTGCTTGGATTTATCGGTGCAGCATTAGTTTTAGGTTTAGACGTGGGTTCAGATATACCTATATTGGGTTTGCTTGCAACGATAGTTGCATTAATTGCAATTACCACATCAACAATTTGGCAAAAAAGATTAAGTAACAATTTACCTCTACCTATAAGTAATTTTTATCAAGCTGTTGGTGGGTGCTTGTTTCATATCTTGATAGTGATCCTTTTTGCAAAACCATACATCGATTTTACGCAAACATTTATTATTGCCATGTCTCATCAAATATTTTTAGTATCATTTGGTGCATTTACAATATTGATGTATTTAATTAAAAATAATTCAGCAAGTAAAACTGTTTCAATATTTTTTTTGATACCAGCTACTTCCGCTTTTATGGCTTGGGTATTTTTAAATGAAAGTTTAACCAATTTAGATTTAATAGGTTTTTTAATAACTACCATAGGTGTTTACATTGCTACGAGAGATTAAGATATTTAAATTGATTTATAACCAAATTCTAAAGATGCATCAGTTATTGAGTGATATAAAGACTCACCAAAACTTCTGAGAGTAAATAATCTTACTTTGGTAGGATTTTCATCCAACATATCGACAGTAAATGCTATTCCATTGTATATAGAATTTATAGAGTTATTTTTCTCAATAGTATTAAAATTAAAAGGACAACCTTTCTTTAAAACTTCTTTTACATCCTGTCCTTCTATTTCAATTATAGCTTTTGAATGAGATAAGTCAGTCACAGCAAAATCTGTTTCTTTAAAATTTTGTAAAATATTTTTTTGTAATTCTTTTTTTGTTGAAACCAAAAGCCAATTTTTTGGTCCATTCCATAAAATTCTTATATCGTTATTATTAATTACTCTTAACGGTTCATCTTTCAATTTTAGACCAGCTACATTAATACTTTCAATTGAAGTTGTAGAATTTTTATATTGGACTATTTGAGCTATTAATAAATTTTTAATTTCTGAGATCTTTAAAAGATTATCTTTATTTTTATCTTCGTAGTCACCAAAATAACCTATCGAATGAACGTTTGCTAACGCAGATATTAAACTCATGATCTAACTCTTTCACCTTTTGGATCAACATAATGTGAAGAAACTATCTCAACTGGAATTACCTTATTTTTAAGTGGAGACATAACAAATAATTTTTTACCAATCATGTTTTTTCCATCTTTTAATATTGCTAAAGAAAACGGATTGTCATACTCAACACTCCAACATGAAGCAGAGATATAACCTAATTTTGGATTTGGTAATGGTGCTTTTGAGTCTTTAACTAAATGTGATCCTTCAGGAATACTTGTTTTTTTATCTAATGGAACTACTCCAACAACCTTTTGTCTATCTTCTGCAGTAAATGCTTCTCTAGTTAAAGATCTTTTGCCAATAAAATCTTTTTTTTTATTTAGTAATCCTTCAAGAGAATTATCATAAGGTATTGTTCTTCCATCAAGTTCAGACCCTGCAACGTGCCCCATTTCAATTCTTAAAGTTGATAATGCCTCTGTTCCATACGGCTGAATTTGAAATTCTTGACCAATTTCAATGATTTTTTTCCACATAAAGTTTCCATTGTCAGACTCAACGTTTAATTCATATGCGAGCTCGCCAGAAAACGAAATTCTAAAAATTCTAGCTTTTACACCGAAAAAGTCACCTTCCATATAGCCCATAAAAGGTAACCCTTCATTTGATACATCAGAATTTGGAAATAATTTTTGTAATAAATCTCTAGACTTAGGTCCAGCTATTGCAGCCCCTGCCCATTGTTCTGTAGTTGAAACTACGTTTACATTTAATTCTGGCCAAACTAATTGCAAATAGTATTCTAAATGAGAAAGAACATTTGCTGCTTGGGCAGTAGTAGTTGTCATATGATAATGATTTTCTGAAATTCTTGTAGTTGTTCCATCATCCATGACAATTCCATCTTCTCTCAACATTACACCATATCTTGCTTTTCCAACTGGCAACTTTAACCACGCATTGGTATAAACTCTATTAAGAAGTTCTGCAGCATCTGGACCTTTAATATCTATTTTTCCTAATGTCGTTACATCACAAACCCCCACATTTGTTCTAACATTTTTTGCTTCTCTTTTTGATCCTTCAAATAAATTTTCATCCCCTTGTTTGTAATATCTAGGTCTCAGCCATACACCAGCATCAACAAAAACTGCATTATTTTTTTCATGCCAAGAATGTATTGGAGATTTTCTTGTTGGCTTAGAGTGTTTTCCAATTTCTCTCCCAACAATTGCACCAATGGAAACTGGTGTATAAGGAGGTCTAAAAGTTGTATGTCCCACAGCTGGTACAACTTTATTTTCTATTTTAGATACTAATTGTAAACCGTTAAGATTGCTTGTCTTCCCTTGGTCAGTTGCCATACCAAGAGTGGTATATCTTTTTACATGTTCAATTGATCGATAACCTTCCTTTAATGCTATTTCAATATCAGAGACCGCAACATCATTTTGAAAATCTAAAAATCGCTTGTAATTTTTTCCTTTTGGAAGCGGTACACACCAAAATTTATCATGAACAGTTGATTTTTTTTCAATAACATTTGGGAAAGAAACTTTGTTATCATTGTTTGTAATTTTTTTCGATAATTTATGAGCTGTTTCGAAAGAACTTTTTAATGTTTCATCTAAAGTATAAGTTCCATTTGCTGCTCCTAAAGTTGTTTCATTTTGTTTTGATGTTCCAGGTACAAATGCATCAATATTTTCATTAAATTTTGTTTTGTTTCCTGATTGTGATGCCAGGTGAATAGTAGGTGTCCAAAAACCAGAAACACATATACAATCACATTTTATACTCTCAATTTTTCCAAGCTGTTCTTTATCATCTGAAATTTTAGCAATATCAGCTGATTTTACTTTTTTATAACCTTGAGCAGCTACCACAACATAAGAAAATTTTATACTTATTCCTAAATTTTTGGCATCCTCAACGATTTCAGATCGTGGATCTTTTCTTGTGTCTAAAATTACTGAGTCAATACCATGTTTTTTAAATTCAATAGCAGTTTCATAACCACTATCGTTGTTGGTGAATATTAAAGGATTTTTTCCAACTAATACTCCGTAAACTTTAAGGTACTCTTTTGCTGCAGATGACAACATTACACCCGGTGTATCATTGTTACCAAAAACTATTGGTCTTTCAATTGATCCTGAAGAGATAAGAACTTCTTTTGCTCTGATATACCAAAGTTTTTGTTTAGGATGAAATTTTTTTGTTTGAGGTAAATGATCACTAATTCTTTCAGACATTACCAGCATGTTATGATCATAGTAACCAAAGACCTGAGATCTATTTTTGACTATCACATTAGACATTTCTTTAAGTTCAGAAATAATACCATCTGCCCATTCTTTACCTGATTTGTTCCCAATATTAACTTCACTCGTAAGCAAAGTTCCTCCAAATCTAGCTTTATCTTCAGCTAAAATAACTCTTGCTCCATTTTTAGCTGCAGCATAAGCGCTTGCTAAGCCTGAAGGACCAGAACCAGCTATCAATAAATCACAATACTCATACTTATGTTCATATCTTTCCTTGTCATGTTTTATAGATGCAACTCCAAGACCTGCTGCTTTTCTTATAAATGGCTCATAAATTTTATACCAAAAGCTTTTTGGCCACATAAAAGTTTTGTAATAAAAACCTGCTGGAAGAAATATCTTTAAAAAATTATTTATTGCTCCAATATCGAATTTAACATTTGGCCAGCAATTGACACTTTTGGCCTCTAAGCCTTCAAAAAGTTCTTGTTCTGTAGCTTTAATATTTGGCTCAGTTTCACCATTTCTATACAATTGAACAACGGCATAGGGCTCATCAACTCCTGCTCCAAAAAATCCTCTGGGTCTGTGATATTTAAAACTTCTGCCTATTAAATGTACTCCATTAGCTATAAGTGCTGAAGCTAAAGTGTCTCCTTCATAACCAAAATAAGTTTTTCCATTAAATTTAAATGACAGCCTTTTGTCTCTATTAATCAGTCCAACATTTTCTAATCTAAAACTTTGTAACATTACGAAATTTCCTCATCAGCTTTTAGAGTATTAAAAATCTCATGAGTAGCTGTATCTCTTTCAACCTTTATCCATTGTCGACAACCTGACAAGTGTTGCCATAACTCCCAATGTTTTCCTCTTAAACTTTTTCTGTTGTATACAAAATTATCCCATTCTTGATCTGAGATTTCTTTATTTAGGTCAGGTCTTTTAATACTAGCATCTCCTCCGTAAGAAAATTCATTTTGAGATCTCATTCCACAATGAGGACATTTAATATGAAGCATTTATGAAATCCAAGTTTTTGTTCCAAGTCCCTTTTCATCTAATAAGTGACCTGTATTAAATCTATTTAAACTATATCCCGCATTTAGTTCATGAACTCTGTCTTGTGCAATGGTATGAGCAAAAGTCCATCCCGATGCTGGTGTAGCTTTGAAACCTCCATAGCACCAACCACAATTTAAATATAGTCCTCCAATATGTGTTTTGTCTATAATTGGTGAACCATCCATTGACATGTCCATTATTCCTCCCCAAGTTCTAAGCATTTTTAATTTACTAAGGAAAGGCATCATTGCAATTCCCTCAGTTAAAACATGTTGAAGTGTTGGTAAATTTCCTCTTTGAGCATAACTATTGTAGCCATCTAAATCTCCACCCATAACCATTTCGCCTTTATCAGATTGACTGATATAAAAATGTCCAGCACCAAAAGTAACCACTTTATCTAAAACTGGTTTTACAGGCTCAGAGACACATGCTTGTAAGAGGTGAGTTTCAATTGGCAGTGTAATATTCAACTTTTCAGCTAAAATATTTGTACTACCTGCAACACATAATCCAATTTTTTTTGCTTTGATATCTCCACGTGATGTTCTTACACCTTTAATTTTTCCACCTTCTAAATCAAATCCTATTACTTCACAGTTTTGGATGATATCAACACCCATAGAGTCTGCTTGACGTGCATATCCCCATGCTACAGCATCGTGTCTTGCTGTGCCTGCACTTGGTTGCATTAGTCCACCAAAAATTGGAAAACGTACATTTTCAGAAAAGTCAGCCATTGGAATAATTTCTTTTACTTGTTCTCTGTTTAAAAGAACTGCATCAATTCCATTTAATCGCATGGAGTTACCTCTCCTTGCATAAACATTCATTTGAGCATCAGAATGTGCAAGGTTAATGATTCCTCTTGGAGAAAACATTACATTGTAATTCAAATCTTGACTCATTTTTCTCCATAGATCCATTCCAAATTCACTAAACAAAGCGTTATCATCGTGCATATAATTTGATCTTATTATTGTTGTATTACGGCCAACATTTCCTCCACCAATCCATCCTTTTTCTATGATTGCAACATTTGTAATATTATGTTCTTTTGCTAGATAATATGCCGTAGCTAGACCATGACCACCTCCTCCAATAATAACTACATCATATTCTTCCTTAGGGGCAGGATCTTTCCAGGCTAAATCCCACTTTTCATGATTAGAAAAAGCGTTTTTTACTAGACTAAATATTGAATATTTTTGCATGAATAAATTTTATAATAATGAATATAAATAGTTCATATTTTTTTTATATATAATTTTTAGATATTTCCAAAGGCTCTAAAAAGAGATACTAATCGACCAGTTTTTAATATATTACAGAGGAATTTTAATGAGTGGTGTAAAGTCTGATATCCAAATAGCAAGAGAAGCAAAAATGCAACCAATCAAAGATATATTGGCTAAGGTTGGTGTGCCTGATGAAAGTTCTGCTTTTAGTCCGATGGGACGTCATATAGCAAAAGTAAATTTAGAATACTTAACTAATTTAAAAGATAAAAAAGATGGAAAATTAATTTTAGTTACCGCAATTACCCCAACACCAGCAGGTGAAGGAAAAACTACAACATCTGTAGGTCTTAATGATGGATTAAATACGATAGGTAAAAAATCTATAGTTTGTTTAAGAGAACCAAGTCTTGGTCCATCTTTCGGGTTAAAAGGTGGTGCAGCCGGGGGAGGTTATGCTCAGGTCGTTCCAATGGAACAAATTAATTTACATTTTACCGGAGATTTTCATGCAATTACCTCTGCTCATAATTTGTTATCAGCTCTAATTGATAATCATATCTATTGGGGGAATAAATTGAATATAGATGTTAGAAGAATTTTTTGGAGAAGAGTTATGGATATGAATGATAGATCTTTAAGATCAATCATTGTAGACCTTGGTGGTGTAGCAAATGGATATCCTCGTCAGGATAGTTTTGATATAACAGTTGCCTCTGAACTAATGGCAATTTTCTGCCTTGCGACTGATTTGAAAGATTTAGAAAATAGAATAGCAAATATAACAATTGGATATACGAGAGAGAAAAAACCAATACATGCAAAAGACTTGAATGCACAGGGCCCGATGACAGTTCTACTTAAAGATGCAATTAGACCTAACGTAACTCAAACTCTAGAAAACAATCCAGCTATAATTCATGGGGGTCCTTTTGCAAACATTGCTCATGGTTGTAATTCTGTGATTGCAACAAAAGCAGGGCTTAAATTGGCAGATTATGTTGTTACAGAGGCTGGATTTGGTGCAGACCTTGGAGCAGAAAAATTTTTTAATATTAAGTGTAGAAAATCTGGAATTAAACCAGCTTGTGTAGTTATAGTTGCAACAATTAGAGCTCTAAAAATGCATGGTGGTGTTCTAAAAGAAGAACTAAAGAATGAAAATGTTAAGGCATTAAAAAAAGGATTGGTGAATTTAGAGAGACATATAAATAATACAAGAAAATTTGGTATACCAGTTACGATAGCAGTAAACCATTTTATTACAGATACAGATAAAGAAATGAAAACATTGTTGGATTTTTGTAAAACTCAGGGAGTTAAAGCTTCTAAATGTACTCACTGGTCCAATGGAAGCGAGGGCACAAAGGAACTAGCAGAAAATGTTGTGGCTATTTGTGAAGATAATCAAGATACATTCAAATTCTTATATGAGGATAAGTTACCTTTATTCAAAAAAATTGAAAAAATTGCACAAGAGATTTATCATGCAAGTGAGGTTGTTGCTGATACAAAAGTTAGACAACAACTAAAAGATTTTGAAGAAAAGGGTTATGGAAATCTTCCAGTGTGTATTGCTAAAACTCAATATAGTTTTTCTACAGATC
>CACKPP010000024.1 GCA_902602105.1 uncultured Pelagibacteraceae bacterium | reverse complement strand
TTATAAGCCCGGCGCTTACAAATAAACCTAGAGTTATTCCAAAAATATACAGACTTAAAAATAATAAAAGTAGGGGAAAACCTAACTTTAAAATTGAAACACCAAATAACGGTGAGGTCAAAAGAATCGCTGGCACTAATCCTATCAGTGTTCTTACCAAAGCTGTAAAAATTAGAGCTATTATTATTTCCTTCAGCTTTAAAGGAGCTATAAATAAATTAGTAAAGTTTCTACTCCATATTTCCTCTAAGAATAGCATATTGAAGCTTATACTGGATCTAAAAAGAATGTCATAAAGTATAGCGCAAGTAAGAATTACACCGAGAGTATTATTATAATAGTTACTATAAATTGAAAAAAATTTTGAAATAAAACCCCAAAGAATTATTTGTATTGTAGGCCAATAGATAAGATCTAAAATTCTTGGCAATGAGCTTTTAATTAAAAAAAAATGCCTTAAAAAAAGGCCATACATTTTATTAAGATTCATACTTTTCTCTTGTAAGCTTTAAAAAAACTTCTTCCAAATTTTTTCGCCCATGTTTTTTAATTAATTCCACAGGACTATCTTGATCAATAACAGCTCCATTTCTCATCATGAAAACAGATGAGCATAATCTTTCTACTTCATTCATGTTATGCGAAGCGAGTAAAATAGATGCTCTATTTTCTTTTTGATAATTTTCTAAAAAATTTCTCACAAAATCTCCAGTTTCTGGATCTAGAGACGCAGTTGGTTCATCAAGAAGTAATACTTTGGGATTATTAATTATTGATTTCGCAAGACTTACTCTATTTTTTTGGCCAGAAGAAAGCTCCCCAGTAATTTTATCTATGATTTCATTAAGTCGTAGTTTTTCACTAAGTTCTTCAATCTTTAATTTAAGATCTTTTACATCATAAAGCCTGCCATAAACTTCTAAATTTTGATGAACAGATAATTTTTTTGGTAACTCAATGTAGGGAGAAATAAAGTTTAAATTATTCAATAACTCTACTCTGTTATGTTCAATTGAAATTCCATTTATTAGCACGTCACCTTTTGAAGGCTTCAACAGTCCTAATATCATTCCTATAGTTGTAGTTTTTCCACAACCATTCGGACCAAGGATTCCTATAATCTCATTTTCATTTATTTTAAAAGAAATATTTTTTACAACTTCTTTTTTGTTATAAACTTTCGTCAAGCCAATTACTTCTAGAGGAGTATTCATTAAAATTTTGAAGCTCTCATCAACCTATCATTGATAGTCTTTCCCAATCCTTTATTGGGAATTTTACCAACAGCTATAGATTTATATTTATTTTTTTTAATTTTCCTAAGTATACTGTACAAATTTCTTGCAGCTTCTTTTAAATTCCCATTCTTAGATAAAAAATAATAATTTGATTTATTTTTTATTTTTTTATTTATTAATAAATAAGCTTCATCTTTTTTAATTTTTTTTACATTTAATCTGATTGGTATACCAGGAGAATAATGAAGTTTAAATTGACCAGGAAAAGATACCTTTAAAGGATTGTTATTTATTGAAACTTTTTTATTTAATATTTTTTGAATTGATGAAATTTCTAAACCACCTAATCTTAATATTTTAGGTTTATTTCTTAAATCAACTATTGTTGATTCAACACCAATTGACGATTTTCCTCCTTCTAATACGTATTTAATCTTTTTTCCAAAGTCATCTTTAACATCATTTGAATTTACAGCACTAACCTTAGACGATAAATTTGCACTAGGAGCAGCCAATGGATAATTTAGTTTTTTTAATAGGTTTCTTGCCACAGGGTGTTTTGGAAATCTAACTGCTAAAGTCCTTTTATTGTTAGTGGCAAATTTAGAGATTCTCGAGTCTTTCATTAAATCGAGAATAAATGTGATTGGGCCTGGACACAACTTCTTATACAATTTGATAAAATCATTATTAAAAATACAATCATTTTTAAGATTTTGATAATTGTGATAATGAACTATAAGAGGATTATTATTAGGTCTTTTTTTAAGTTTAAATATTTTTTTACAAGCTTTATCAGAATAAGCATTGCCAGCTAATCCATAAACAGTTTCAGTAGGTATAGCCACACATTCACTTTTATCTAAGATTTTTTTAGCTTTTTTAATATTTGCAAGATTAATTTTCATGTATTATCTGAGAGTATTATATGAAAGATAAAAATTTACCAAATGATTATAACTCTTTATCCCTTGAAGAATTAACTAAAGAGGCCAATAGGATGATTGAAGATTTGGAAAATCAAAAAGATTTAGAAAATTCTATTGAAAGTTATCAAGATTTATTAAAACTTAACAATATAATAGAAAAAAAATTTCAAAAAGACATTAAAAATGTTAGTGAAAAAACAAAAGATGATATTTTGAAAATAACTTCAAAAAAGAATGAAAAAAAAACTAAATAAAATTGCCAAAGATACAAATTTTTTTTTAAGAAGATTCATTAAAAAACAAAAAAAATCTGAATTAATTATACCGATGAAATATGGTTTATTTTCTGGAGGTAAGAAAATACGATCAAAAATTTTAATTGATATTGGTTCACTATTTAAAATAAATTATAAATCATTAATTGTCATAGGCTCTGCTGTTGAATGTATTCATGCATACTCATTAATTCATGATGATTTACCTTGTATGGATAATGATTCAATTAGAAGAGGCAAACCCTCTACACATATCAAATTTGGAGAGTCTACAGCAGTACTAGCTGGTAACTCACTTTTAACTATGGCTTATGAAATTTTAAGTCACAAAGATCTAGATGTTTCTGATAAAATTAAAATTAATTTGATTAATAAAATTTCTGAAAGCTCAGGCCATCTTGGTATAGCTGGAGGTCAATATCTAGACTTAAGTTTTGAAAATAAAAAGATTTCAAAAAAAAAAATTGTCGAAATGGAAACAAAAAAAACAGGAAAACTTTTTAGTTTTTGCTGTGTAGCTCCTTTAATTCTTATAAAAAGAAATAAAAAAGAAATTAAGAAATTTGAAAATATAGGTGCAGATATTGGATTATTGTTCCAAATAGCAGATGATTTAATTGATAATAAAGGAAGCTTATTAGTTGCAGGGAAAAAAACTGGAAAAGATAAAAAAAAAGGTAAAGCGACCCTAATTAGTTTACTAGGATACAAAAATACTATTAAATATGCTAATAAATTAATTTTTAAAATAAATGATAGATTAAAAAGATATGGTTCTAAATCAAAAAATTTGTCTGAAACATTAGAATATATTTTAAATAGAAATAAATGAAAAAAGAATATAAATTTTTAGATCAAATAAATTTTCCATCTGATTTGAAAAAAATACCAGAAACAGAGTTACAAAAAGTAGCTAATGAATTAAGAGAAGAGATGATTGATGCAGTATCTGTTACTGGTGGTCACTTAGGAGCAAGTTTGGGAGTTGTTGAGTTGTCTGTTGCTCTTCATTATATTTTTAATACTCCTAAAGATAAACTTATATGGGATGTGGGGCATCAATGTTATCCTCATAAAATTTTAACAGGAAGAAAAGATAGAATTAGAACTTTAAGACAAGGTGGTGGTCTATCTGGTTTTACAAAAAGGACTGAAAGCGAATATGATACTTTTGGTGCAGCACATAGTTCAACTTCAATATCTTCTGCTTTAGGAATAGCTGAAGCAAATAAATTATCAAATAAATCTGATAACGTAGTAGCAGTGATAGGTGATGGAGCTATTAGTGCAGGTATGGCTTATGAAGCGATGAACAATGCTGGTGCCTCAAAAACTAAAATGATTGTTATTCTAAATGATAATGATATGTCGATTGCGAGACCTGTTGGAGCTATGGGAACATACTTGGCTAAAATTTTTTCAGGAAAGATTTATTTTAGTTTAAGAGAAACCATTAAATTAATCACATCTGCATTTTCAAAAAGATTTAGTGCAAAAGCAGGTAAAGCTGAGGATTTACTTAGATCAGCTGTAACCGGAGGAACTTTATTTAGCTCTCTTGGATTTTATTATATTGGCCCTATAGATGGACATGATTTAAATTCTTTAATTCCTATTTTAAAAAATGCTAGAGACTCAAAATATGAAGGACCAATTTTAATTCATATTAAAACCAAAAAAGGCAAAGGTTATTCATTTGCAGAAAAAGCGAAAGATAATTATCATGGAGTATCAAAATTCAATGTTAAAACTGGTGAACAATCTAAAAGTTCAAGTAAATTGCCATCTTACACAAAGGTATTTGCTAATACTTTGCTTAAGCACGCAAAAAAAGATAGTAAAATAGTTGCTATAACAGCAGCAATGCCAGATGGGACAGGTCTTGATATTTTTAGAAAAGAATTTCCAGAAAGAACCTTTGATGTTGGTATTGCTGAACAACATGCGGTTACATTTGCTGCAGGCCTCGCAACTGAAAACTATAAACCTTATGCAGCAATTTATTCTACATTTCTCCAGAGAGCTTATGATCAAGTGGTTCACGATGTTGCAATTCAAAGTTTGCCAGTCAGATTTGCAATAGATAGAGCAGGATTAGTTGGTGCTGATGGGCCTACCCACGCTGGAAGTTTTGATACAACTTATTTATCTACATTACCAAATTTTGTAGTAATGGCTGCAAGTGATGAAGCAGAGCTAGTAAGAATGATAAATACATCAACAGAAATTAATGATAGGCCATGTGCATTTAGATATCCAAGAGGAACTGGCCCAGGATCAGTCTTACCTTCGATCGATGAAAAGATAGAGATAGGTAAATCTAGAGTTATTCAAGAGGGAAAAAAGTTAGCTATTCTTAATTTTGGAGCAAGATTAAATGAAACATTAAAAGCAACAGAAAATTTAAAAAAAAAAGGAATTAATATAACAGTAGTAGATGCAAGATTTGCAAAACCTCTAGATGAAAATTTAATTTGGCAATTAGCTACTACTCATGAAGCAATAATAACTATTGAAGAAGGGTCAATAGGAGGGTTTGGATCACATGTAGTTGATTTTTTATCAAAAAAGGGATTGATGGATAATCATTTAAAATTCAGATCTTTGAAACTTCCAGATATTTTCATTGATCATGATACACCTGAGAATATGTATAAAGTTGCAAATTTAGATTTTAGTTCAATTGAAGAAAAAGTTTTAGATGTGTTGAATTCGAATATAGTTTTGCAAAAGCAAAAATAATTAAATCAACTACACTGTCCTTTATTCATCAGATAATGATCTAGTAAAACACATGAAAGCATGGACTCACCAACTGGCACAGCTCTTATTCCTACACAAGGATCGTGTCTACCTTTTACAGAGATAGTTGTATTTTTTCCAAACTTATTAATTGTTTTTCTACTTTTTATAATTGAGGAAGTAGGTTTGACAGCAAATGATACAATTATTTGTTGTCCTGACGAAATACCCCCAAGTATTCCACCTGCATTATTTGAAGCAAATTTCAATTTTGTCTTGTTTTGTGAAATTTCATCTGAATTTTCTTCTCCAGATAATTGGGCTGAATTCATTCCAGAACCAATATTCACTCCTTTTACTGCATTGATACTCATCATTGCAGAAGCAATATCAGAGTCTAATTTTGAATAAATTGGGGCTCCTAATCCTGCTGGAACTCCGTTTGCTCTTACTTCAATTATAGCTCCACAAGACGATCCTGCTTTTCTTATATTTAATAAGTATTTTTCCCATATCTTTAACATTGATTTATCAGGGCAAAAAAATGGATTCTTATAAATTATTTTATCATCCCATTTTCTAGTGTCACAACCAAGAATACCAAGTTGTGTAACAGCAGCAGAAATTTTAAATTTTTTACCTAATTTTTTTTCTAAAACTTTTTTTGCTATTGCACCCGCTGCAACTCTTGCAGCTGTTTCTCTAGCAGAAGATCTCCCTCCTCCTCTATAGTCTCTTATTCCATATTTTTTAAAATAGGTAAAATCAGCATGTCCAGGTCTGAATTTATCCTTAATATTTTTGTAATCCTTTGATCGCACATCCTCATTATAAATTATTAGAGATATTGGTGAATTGTTAGGTACTAGAGGTAAAGAATTTGGAACAGTAACGAGTCGTAAAAGAAGGTGTGGATGGTTTGATGGAGTCTTAGTTAGACAGACTATTAAGATTTCAGGAATAGATGGGATTGCATTAACTAAATTAGATGTTCTAGATGAATTAGATGAGATAAAAGTGTGTATTCAATATGAATTAGACGGAAAAAAAATAGATTATTTACCAGCTTCAGTAGAAGACCAATTGAAAATCAAATCAATTTACAAAACTTTTCCTGGCTGGAGATCATCAACTAAAGGAATTAAAAATATCGAAGATCTTCCAGAAAATGCCAAAAAATATATTTATGCAATTGAAGATTTTATAGGGACTAAAATTTCAAGTATTTCTACAAGTCCAGAAAGAGATGACACAATTTTAATTGAGAATCCTTTTGAAGTTTAATTTACAGGTAACAAATTTTTCGACTTAGCTAATAGCAACATGTGTTTTTGTAGTTTTTCAAAAGCTTTATTTTCTATTTGCCTAACCCTTTCTCTACTGATCTTATATTTAATACTTAAGTCTTCAAGAGTTGTTGGGTTATCATTCAATCTTCTGGAATAAAGAATTTCTCTTTCTCTATCATTCAAAACTTTAATGGAATTTTTTAATAAATCTTTTCTTTGTTCCATTTCTTCTTTGTGTGCAAATTTTAGATCATGATCTAATTCTTTATCTACTAACCAATCTTGCCACTCATCACCATCTTCACTTACTTGAGTATTAAGTGAAAATTCTTTTCCAGATAACCTTCGGTTCATTGAAACTACTTCCTCTTTACTAACATCAAGTTTATCGGCTATTACATCAACATGTTCATTTCTTAAGTCACCTTCTGATTGAGGAGCTATCTGATTTTTTAATTTTTTAAGATTAAAAAATAATTTTTTTTGAGCTGTAGTTGTACCAATTTTAACTAAACTCCAAGACTTTAAAATATATTCTTGTATAGAAGCTTTTATCCACCACATAGCATACGTAGCTAATCTAAAACCTTTTTCTGGCTCAAATTTTTTTACTGCTTGCATTAATCCAATATTTCCCTCTGAAATCATTTCATTAACAGGTAGACCGTACCCTTTATATCCCATAGCAATTTTAGCAACCAATCTTAAATGACTTGTGACAAGTTTTTCTGCAGATTTAATATTTCCTGTAGTTTTCCAGTTTTTAGCCAACATATATTCTTCTTCAGCATCCAACATCGGAAACTTTTTAATTTGATCTAAGTATGCGGACAATCCACCTTCGTTAGAAATTGTTGGTAAATTATTATTCATAGTTAGTTTATCTAATTAGTTTAAATCTTATTTCAATGTTTTATTTTGTTGTATTTCTTAATGTTTTTAATATTTTTTCAAGTTCATCTGGTAATTTAGAAGAAAAATTCATCGCAACTTTTTTTTTAGGATGATAAAAACCAATACTTTTAGCATGCAGAAATTGTCTATTTAGATTGTTTAATAAATTT
>CACKPP010000023.1 GCA_902602105.1 uncultured Pelagibacteraceae bacterium | reverse complement strand
TATGCATGTGAAAAAAAAATAAGATTTAATATCAAATAAAAATAAATTAGATATTTATTTTTAATTTTAAAAATCATTTATCGATTCCAGGTAAATTAATTTTATTATCAAATGGCATTAAAGTTACTGAGAAAAAAATGCTTTCTTCTGGAGTTACACCTTCTGAACTATAATATTTTTTATTGTATTCAATTCCAGCAATCAAACAATCCATCTTGTATTGATATAAAAGATTATAATATTCAGTTAAATTAGTTTTTTTATTTTTTCTGGTTCTAAATAATAAACTTTTATTTTTGTTAAAATTAAATGAAGTTTCATTTGCAATATAACTTTCTACACCTATTGGATTACTTTCTTCTATAAATTGAAAAGAGGTTATAAAGTTATTTACTTTAAATTCAGTATTTATCTTATGGTAATTAAATTTACCTAGATTATTATCAGCAAAAAAATCATACTCAAACTCGATAAATTCATTTGTTTTTAAGTTCATTTGACCAACAATATTGGATGTTTTTTGATTCAACGAACTATTAGCTGGAAGATCATTATTCACTTTATCTTTTAATGAAGTTGCTAAATTTAAACCAAATATTTCATTATCTAATTTATCAAATATTTTATATTCATTACCAATTGTTATTGATTCTCCACCCTCTAATGTTTTTTGAGAACTTAATCTATCAATAGAAAAAATATTATTATAATCGATTATACGAACATCATTCATAATATTTTTGTTGGGGTAGGGGTTAAACTTAGCTGAAAAAATTGGAGTTAAAGTACTATCATAATTATTGCCTATTTTTTTCAAAGGAAGTTTGGAATTAAATTGTATTATTCCCTCCAAATCATGTTGTTTCTTTCTTTTAAGGATATTTGAATTTTTAGAGTCTGAATTAAAATTTTTAAAGAAAATTTCATAATTATTAACAAATCCAAGTCTATTAATAGAGTCCATTGATTTGTATATAAAATCATTAACTAATATTTTTTCATTAATATTAGTTTTATAATGTTTACTATAACCAGTATTGTTCATACTTAACGTGCCACTAAGTGAAGTTTCTAAATTTTTTGATAAATTAAAATTAGGCAAAATAAACTCATACTTGTCGCTATTTTTTGATTGATTTAAATCTTCAAATATTTCAGCAGACAGATTAAAGTCTGTATTCTCAGTATAACCTTCGAATTTAACAAATGACTTTAAAGTATCTCTTGAATTAATTATGGGTGATTTAATATCTGAAGATTTTAAATAACTATCACTTGATACTTTTTCTAAATTAATAAGTATTTTTGAGTTATCAAAATAATCAAAGTTTGATTTAATAGAAGAGTTTACAAATAAATGTGTCTCTGAAGAATTTTTTTTAGTCAAAAAAGCATTATCATTTTTAATACTTAAATCGATAATATTTTTTGTATTTTTTGTTACATGTCTATATTCACCTTGGTAGATATTTTTTTGATTATCATAAATTCTTGGAGAAAATGTGAAATCTGAATAATCTGTTAAAGCAAAAAAATATGGAGTACTTATATAACTTGCTGATTTTTGAGTATTTATTAAAGGTGTTAAAAATCCCGATTGTCTATCTACAGTTGGGTCAGGATGAAAAAATTTTGGAAAATACATAACAGGAACATCATAAATTTTAAGAGTAGCATTCTTGTAATTAATAATTTTATTTTTTTTATCGTGTATTATTTCTTCAGATTCAATTAACCAAGGGGGACACCCATCCCTTTTTTTACAGTGTGTATAAACAGTTTTTTTTAAATTTGTTTGGTCATTTTCAAATATAAGTGATTTACTTTTAATACGAGGTAGATAATCTTTTTTAGATAGTTTGTTATTTTTATTAACTGCAATATCTTTTCCAAGTATCTTTTTTTGTTTAAAATCATAATATAGTTTTTTTATACTGTAAGTATTTAGTTCTGAGTCAATTAATTGTGCATTTTCTGTAACTAAAAGATTATCATTTAGTAAAATTTTATATTCATTAATATCGATTCGGTTTCTCCAAGAATCTGTTATCAAAGCTTTTTTTTCTGAATAAATTTTATTTTTATTTCTGTCAAAAAATATATCCTCACCTTTTAAGAAATATTTTTTGTTTTGATCAACTGATGTTTTTCCGAAAGATGAAATAATGTTATCATTTTCATTATAAAAAATTTTTTCAGACTTTATTAAAATTGAATTATCTTTATTTTGATAAATTACATTATCTGTAATAGTATAATTCTTATTTTTTTTATTTATAACAAGTTTATCACCAAAAATTTTAGCACCAAATTTATCAGTAATCACAATATTTTTTGTTGCAGTAATTATATTTTCATTAGTTGTATTTATATTTTCAGCTTCAAACTTTATATCTAAAGAAAATGCATTCTTAGCAAAAAAGATAATTATTAAAAAAATTCCTGTAAATATTTTTAAATTATTATTTTTCATTTATTTTAATTAAATTAATTGTTATGATCATTAATAAAATAAGTTGTGGACCCCAAATTGATATTAGATATGGAACATTCTGAGTTTCAATAATGACCTTAAAAAAATAATTTATATAATAAATAATAACCGATATTAGAATTCCAATAGTTATGTGAAAAATTTTTGATTTATTATACTTTATGTTTAACATTAACAAAGCAGCAATAGAAACCATCAATGATAAATATATAGGATAAGAGTAAAGTCGATGTTTATAGCCATCTAAAACATCTGTGTTATATCCTAATAACTTATAATCATTTTTAACTTTTTCTAGTTCGATTATATTGAGTGCTGAAAAATTTTCAAAAATAGATAAAATTTGTTGATGGTCAAAATTTGACTCAAATTTTAATGCATCAAATCTTTTTGTATTATTATTCGCATTTACAACAGGATTATCTATTATCCACAATTTATCTTTAATATTAACTCTTTCTGATAAAATAACTTTAATTAAATTAAAATTTTTATCAAACTGAGAGATTGATACATTTAATAAATTTTCATTTTCAATTTTTTCAGCACTAATATAGTTTGTGGTATTGTCTAACTCATCTCTTATCCACAAACCATTACTTGTTACTACTGCTAAATATTTATCATCCTTTGCGTAATTATTTTTTATATCTAAATAAAAAAATTTTAAACTTGCAGAAACATTATAAAATATAAGTACAATTAGTATTCCAAAAATAAACGTAATTGAGCAAAGTAATTTTATAATTTTCAAATTTGTTAATCCGTACAATTTAAAAATCATCAGCTCGTCTTTATCCATTATTTCCATAAAAAAAAATAAACCACTTATTAGAAAAATAAATGGAAAAATTTCAAATAAAATTGAAGGAGCATTAAGTAAAGTTAAAAAAATTGGTAAAATAATTGCATTATTTGTTTCTTTTAAAAAATTTATTTCTTCGAAAAGATTCATAATTATTGCTATTGCAAGAAATATAAAAGTAACTTTAATTAAACAATTTAAATAATTCTTATATAAATATTTTTGATAATTAGGGATCATGTTTTTTTATTAAGTCTAAGTTTATTAATTAAAATTCCAACCTGTAAAAAAAAAAGTATAAATGGTATAGCAATTGAAAATTGAAAATAAAATAAATTTGCACTTGATAAAGACATTATAAATTCAGAAAAAACTAAAATTATAATACCAAAAAGAAATATTATAAATCTTCGATATTTATAATTAATGTTTTCTTTAGAAAATAATAATAAAAAACCGATACAGGCTCCTAATGAAAGATAAAAAAAAGGTTTAATCATTCTTTTAAATAATTCTTGTTGCAACATCCCAATTGATCCATTGTTACAATGATTTTCATGAAAATAAGATTGATCTTTTAAAATAAAAAAATTGATATAGCAGCTTATGATACTCCAAGTATTTTTTTCTTGAATCTTAAAATCAGTAATTGATTTTGTAAGATATTTACTTAAGTCAAAAGTTGTGTTTTTAAAGTCAAAAACTGTAATATCTTTTTTATTTACATTAATTATCTTTCCATTAAAAAGATTTAAAAATCGTCCATTCTCATTATTTACAAGATTTCCAGTATTAGCTAAAATTATTTTAGTTTTATTTGGTTGTTTATTATCTTTTAAAAAAATTTTATTATAGTTATTACCTTCTTTTTTTTCTACATATATTGTTAATTTATCTACAGTATCAATGAATTTTTTTTCATCTATTAAAGAGGGAAAAAAATCAATACTTGAGGTTTGAATATAAGTTCGTGCTTTATTTTGGGATGTTGGAACTAAAAATAAGGACATAATTAATTGAATCAATAATATGACAAAAGAATATCTAATAATGATATTCAAAAATTCTTTTTTATCAGTTCCAAAAATCCAAAATATTTTTAATTCATTATTATCTTCAAATTTATTAAGGGTATAAAAAATTGATATAAAGAATATAAATGGCATTAACTTTGAGATAATTTTCGGTAAATTCAATAGAGTATATTTGAAATAAATTGTTAAACCATGACCGTCTTCAGTCACAAAGTCCAAAAAGTTTACTGCCTGAATTACCCATACAATTACACTTAAACTAGCTAAAGCAATTATAAAGAAATAGGAGCAATCTAAAAAAAATTTTCTAAAAATTAATTTTTTGTTGAATTCAATCATTTATTATCTATAACAATCTCTTTAAATACAACCTAAAGTACATATATATAAAAAATGTCAATAAAAATAAGCTTTAAAAAGAATATAAATCAAAAAATTATAGATAATTACGTGCTCTTCACTAATGAAGATTTTAGAATACATGGTTTGGAGAAACTTTCTCTTCAAAACAATTCTAAAGAGATAAACAAGACTATTAACACCATTAAGGATAAATCTAAAAATATATTGTTATTCAATCTTAATTCAACTCAAAGAATGATCATTGTTAAGATTAAGAACAACCAAACTTCTTTGGAAAATGAAAAAATAGGAGCAGAATTTTTTGATTTTTTGAAGTTAAATAATATTTTTAAGTCATCATTTCTAGAAAACAATATAATAGAAATTCAAAAAAAAAATTTATTTTTTTTGGATGAATTTTTTCACGGTTCTAAATTAAAATCTTATGTGTTTCAAAAATACAAAACTCAAAAGAAAAAAGAAACTTTTACACTTGAAGTGTTATTAAAAAAAAAATTATTGAAGATAAATAATAATAAAAATTTTAACTCGTTAATAGAAGGAATTAGTTTAACTAAAGATTTAGTTTCTGAGCCAGGAAATATTTTACACCCAGATGAATATTCAAAAAGAATTGCTGAATTAAAAAAAATTGGATTAAAGATAAATATTTATGACAAAAAAAAATTAAAACAATTAGGTATGAATGCTCTGTTAGGTGTTGGTCAAGGAAGTATTAGGGGATCATATTTAGTCACAATAGAATGGAATGGAAAAAAAACAAAATCAAAACCTTTAGCTTTTGTAGGAAAAGGAGTTTGCTTTGATACGGGAGGAATTTCACTTAAGCCTGCTAAATTTATGGAAGATATGACTTATGATATGGCAGGATCAGCAGTAGTAGTAGGTTTAATGAAAAATCTTGCTTTAAGAAAAGCAAAAGTAAATGTTGTGGGTGTTGTTGGTCTTGTTGAAAATATGCCTGATGGTAATGCACAAAGACCAGGTGATATAGTTAAATCTTATAGTGGTAAAACAATTGAAGTATTAAATACTGATGCTGAAGGAAGATTAGTTTTGGCCGATGCAATTACTTTCACAGAAAAAAAATTTAAACCAAACTTTATAGTGGACTTAGCAACACTTACTGGTGCTATAATAGTCTCTCTAGGATCTGAGTATGCAGGTCTTTTTTCAAATAATGATAAACTTTCGAAACAATTACTTGATACTGGTTTAAAAGTAGACGAAAAAGTTTGGCGAATGCCACTTCATAAAAACTATGATAAATTAATAAATTCAAAAAACGCTGATATGCAAAATATAAATTATGTAGGTGGTGCTGGTTCAACTACAGCTGCGCAATTTTTACAAAGATTTATTTTGAATAAAACACCCTGGGCACACCTAGATATTGCTGGAATGGCTTTTTCAAAATATGGAGGGGCTTTAAATTCAGGTGGGGCAACTGGTTTTGGTGTAAGATTATTAAATAAACTAATAGAGGATTATTATGAGTAAGTTGGAAAAAACATTATCAATTGTAAAACCAGATGCTGTAGAAAGAAATTTAGACATTGAGATTAAAGAAATATTTAAAAATAAAGGATTTACTATTTTGAAGGAAAAGAAAATACAAATAGAAAAATCAGAAGCTGAAAAATTTTATAAAGTTCATGAAACTAAACCTTTTTATAATGATTTATGTTCATATTTATCATCAGGACCAATTGTTGTCATGATACTAGAAAAAGAAAATGCAATTCTAGATAATAGAGAATTAATGGGATCTACTAATCCTCTAGAAGCTAAAGAGGGTACAATTAGAAAAAAATATGGAATTTCAATTGATAAAAATTCCGTTCATGGTTCAGATAGCCCTGATAATGCTAAAATTGAAATAGATTTCTTTTTTAAGGATTAGCAAAGATCTTTATTAGAGCTTTTGGATACAAAAGGTGCTCCTCTTTTAAAATTCTTTTTGCTAAAATATCAGGAGTATCTTTTTTAAATATTTTTACTTTTTTTTGTAATATTATTTTACCTGAATCAAGCTTAGAACTTACGAAGTGGACTGTGCAACCTGAAAATTCTTCTTTATTTTTGATAGCTCTGTAATGAGTATTAAGACCCTTGTATTTAGGTAAAAGAGATGGATGAATATTAAGTATTTTGCCTTTAAATGATTTGATAAAATTTTTTGATAAAATTTTCATAAATCCCGCTAAACAAATTAAATTAATTTTATTTCTATTCAAATCTTTTAAAATTTCATTCTCATCTTTTTTTTTGTAGATAAATTTGTATATTTTTTTTTTAATCTTAAATTTTTTTGCAAAATTTAAACCTTTTGCTTTAGATTTACTAGAAATGATTATTTTTATTTTTATAGGGGATTTTTTAAGTTTTGAAAAAAGTATAAGATTTTTAAGATTGCTTCCATTACCTGAAATAAAAACAGCTGTTTTTATTTTGTTAAGTCCAACTGATTTTACCATTTAATTTAACTTTTTTTGATCCACTTGATATTTTTCCAATTATATAAGGTTTATATTTATTTGAAAAAAATTTTTTGATTTTATTAAAATTTTTTTTTTTTACTATTAAACAAAATCCAACACCACAATTAAAAGTTTGTAACATTTCTTTATCATTTATATTATGATTTTTAAGCCATTTAAATATTTTCATAGTACGTAATTTATCAAGATTTATTTCGGCACAAAAATTTTTTGGTATAATTCTTTTTATATTTTCAGCAATACCTCCACCAGTTATATTAGCACATCCATTTATTAAATTTTTATTAATTAAACTTGAAACTTCATTTACATATATTTTGGTAGGCTTAATCAGTTCTTTTTTCAAAAAATTATTTTTTTTAATCTTAATTTTTTTTCTTTTTAAAAGATATCTTACTAACGAATAACCATTTGAATGTAAGCCACTCGATGGTATTGCTAAAATTAAATCATTATTCTTTATTTTTTTTGAATTTAATATTTTGCTTTCATCCACAATACCAACCGCAAAACCAGCAATATCAAACTTACCTTTTGTGTAAGTTCCAGGCATTTCAGCTGTCTCACCACCAACCAAATCACAGTTCGAAATTTTGCAACCTTTTATAATTCCTTTGATAATTGATTTTAACTTAATTAAATCAAATTTATTAATTGAAATGTAATCTAAAAAAAAAAGAGGTTTTGCACCTTGTACTATCAAATCATTTACACTCATTGCCACAAGGTCAATTCCGATAGTATCATATTTATTTAAAAGATTAGCTATTTCAATTTTTGTCCCAACACCATCAGTACAAGCTACAATTTTGGGTTTCTTTATATCCCTAGGAATATCAGAAATTGATCCAAAGCCACCAATATTGTTTAACTTTTTTTTACCTTTTTTTTTTGATGAAATTTTTGATATATAACTAATAAATTTATCTGCAGCTTTGATGTTAACGCCACTTTTTTTATAGGTAAATAAGTTTTTATTCATTACTATATGGTATGAAAATTAATAATATTATAATTTATTCAACAACTTTATATATTCATTTTTTGTTTTTGGGTCTAATTTTATTTTTTTTTTCCAC
>CACKPP010000022.1 GCA_902602105.1 uncultured Pelagibacteraceae bacterium | reverse complement strand
TTTTTGATTTTTCATTTAAATCTATTTCAAAACCATCAATTTTTTCAATCATATATAGCTACTAAAAAGTGTTAGTATGATAGCAGAGAAAAGTGTTGGGTAAACTAAATTTTTTTTAGTGAAATAAAACAAACCAACAGACATAACAACCACTAAAAATCTAATAAGATAATCTACTTCAGACAAGGATCCTGATGGAAAAATTACTATTCTTGCAATTAATGCTGCAAGAGTTGAATAAGCAAGACAATTAAACCATCTGAACATTTTGGATGTTTCTTTAATTTTTTCAGAACTTACAACACCTAAAAATCTAGAAAGATATGTTGCTAACGAGGTGATAATTATAACTATTATAATATTACTTGTCATTTTTTTTCTCCTATGAAAAAAGCAATAGTTCCTGCCAAAAACCCACCATACAATATTGACCATTCAGGAGATAAAAAATAAAAAGCAGGACCTAAAACTGCTCCAAAAATTACAGATAAACTTAATTGGATTGTCTTCATGGCACCAATCATCATACAAATAAAATATATTGGATTTACGATTGATAAACCAATAAGCATATCTTTATTAAGAAAATCGGAAGTTATGTAACCAATAATTGTTGAGAAAATTGCGACTGACCAAGTAGCGGTACCAATTCCAATCCAAAAATCTATTCTATTTTCTTTTTCTATTTCTTCATAATTATCTTTCATAATGAGCCATGATGAGACAGCTATAAAATGGCATGATAAATAATATTTCCATCTAGGTTGATTTTCGTGCATCAATAAAGGCATCAATGCTACAGTCATCGGATATAATCTTGCGTTGACCAACCATACGGCTATAAAAATATTTATTAGAGAAGCCCCAATCAACATTGACTCTGCCATTACTAATGAGCCAGGTAATGCATAAGTTAAAAAGGTTGAAAAAATGCTTTCTTGAATTGAGAAACCTAAATTTTTAAGCAAGGCACCTATCGCAACAAAACTTGCACCAAGTGCAATTGCAGGACTTCCAACACCTCTTATAGATTTAAATCCTTTTAAAAAATACTTTGTATCTATCATTAACCACCTAAGAATAGGCGACCAACATCTGGATTATTTAAAAGATCATCTCCCTTGCCCGCAATAGCTGTTTGACCTGAAACTAAAACATAACCAATATCAGCAAACTCTAAACCCTTTTTTGCATTTTGCTCTACAAGGATAATTGTTTTTTTTTCATTTTTTTGAAGATCTCTTAAAATTTCAAAAACCATATCTATATATTTAGGCTCTAATCCAATAGATGGCTCATCAACTAACAAAACTGAAGGTTTCATAACTAATGCTCTAGAAATTTCTAGTAATCTTCTTTCACCTCCAGATAAAACTTTTGCTGGTTGATTTCTTCTATTTCCTAACCTATCATATTTTTGAAGAATCTTTTCAGCCTCTGCAAAAGACTCTTCAGTTTTATCTTTGATAAATCCGCCCATTAGTAAATTTTCTTCCACTGTCATATCTGGAAATACAGAATTATCCTGAAGTATATAAGCTATTCCAACTGATTTAAGTTTTTCAGCAGGAGAAAGATTAGTTATTTCTTTTTCATCAATTTCAATTTTTCCAGAAAAAATATTTGTAAACCCATAAATTGAGTGAAGTATTGTAGATTTGCCTGCACCATTAGGACCTATTAAACAAAGTGACTGTGCTTTACTAACACAGAGATCAAAATTATGAAGAATTTCCATTTTACCATATCCTGCATTAAGATTTTTGATTGTTAAATGAACATTATTAGGTGATAGATTTTTTAAATCTTCTACACCAGGTGCTTTACCTAAAACTTCATATTGATTTGACATTATTGAGCTCCCAAATAAGCGTCTATAACACGCCTATCATTTTTAATTTCATTTGGTGAACCATTAGCAAGCATCTTTCCGTGTGCTAAACAAAAAATATCTTCAGCTAATTGCATAATTACTTTCATGTTATGCTCAATTACTAAAAGAGTAATACCAAAATCTTGATTTACTTTAATTAATCTATCTATAATTCCATTTATTAAAGTTGGATTAATTCCTGCTGTTGGTTCATCTAATAATAACATCTCTGGTTCATTCATTAATGCCATTGCTAGCTCTAAGAGCTTTTGTTGACCAAAAGACAAGTCTCCTGCTCTTAATTTTCTTTTTTGGTACAAACCAACAAAGTTAAGTAAATTTTCAGCTTTTTCAGTTAAATCTTTTGGAATCTTATTAAATATTGTAAGCAAGCTAGCATCACTTCCTTTATGACTAATTAACATGTTTTCTACACAATTTAGTTTTCCATAAATCCTTGTTTGCTGAAACGTTCTTAACAGACCAAGCTTTGCAATTACTGGAACTGGTAGTTCAGAAACCTCTTTACCATTAAATTTAATTGATCCATTATCTATTGGATAAGTTCCAACGATAGAATTAAACAGGGTTGTTTTGCCAGAACCATTAGGTCCAATTAAACCGACTATTTTTCCTTTCTCGACATTCATTGAGATATCAACATTTGCTTTAACTCCTCCAAAAGATTTACTCACATTATTTACTTCTAAAATACTCATTTTAATTCTACCTGCGCTTTTCTATCAGCTTCATCAACTACTTCTCCAAATCTTTCTGGATATTTTTCTCTTAACCATCCCATTATTCCTTCAGGGAAATAAATTACAATTACAACAATAAGAACACCTAGTGCAACATACTGCCATCCTAAAAAGAATGTCCAAAACCCTTCTTTGAAAATATGAAATACTGTTGCTCCAATGACAGGTCCCCACAAAGTTCCTTTACCGCCAAGAATAGCCATCAGGACCATAAATACTCCCATCTCTCTTCCATCAAATGCAACATCTGTTGAGTCTATGTATCCAACTAACCCACCCATAATTCCTCCAGCTAAACCACAAAAAAAAGCAGATATCATCCAACCAATAATTTTATATTTCATTGTTTGAATTCCCATTGCCTCAGCTTTATCTTCATTATCTCTGATTGCATTAAGAATTAATTTAAATCTAGTTGAGTAAATTGCTCTAACAGCAATGAATGTTAATACAAGTGCACCAAAACTTAGGAGATAAAAGAATTCTCCTCTAGCCTCTAAACCTCCAACGTCTGGGAATGGGGGTGTGGTAAAACCTTGGCCAGCCCCAATAATTTCTATACCTCCAGAAATTTCTCCCGCAGCTACTCCTAAACCTAAAGTACAAATTGCAAAATAATGACCTCTTAATCCTAGAATTGCATAACCAATTAATCCCGCAACTATTGTTGGAACTACTGCAGCAACTACTAATCCTACTGCCATTCCTTGGAAAAATTGTGCCGGTGTATGCACAAAGGTTTTTTCTCCACCACTCTCGGTCCATTCAGCTAAAGGAAAAAACATTCCAACTTGAACTGAAGCACAAAGATACATTCCGAGACCATAAAACAATATATTTCCAAAAGTGTTGTAGCCCATTTCTCCACCTTGAATATTCCATGTAAGAGCTAATACAATTAAGACACAAAGTATTGATAATTGAACTTTAAATGCTGGAAAAATAAAAGGGGCCGTTATTCCAAAAACTAATATTGCAGCATATAGAATTGTATTTTTGTTCATTTATTTTAAATATTCTCTTTTTCTTGATAATTTAAATCTTCTGTAAACTAAAATTAAAACTAATAATAAAAATACTGCACCAATTCTAAATTCTGTACCTAATATGTAATCTGCAAATTCCTCAAAAACTCCTAATCCCATGCCTGATAATGCTACTCCAGGTAAATTTCCTAATCCTGCAACAATTACAATCATAAAAGACCTAATTGTATAAGGTAATCCCATATAAGGATGAATTGTAAATGTTATAGATATTAGTGCACCAGCAACACCACATAGGGCTGCATTAATACCAAATGTAGCTGCGTAAACTTTCTCTGTATCTACTCCTAAAATCTTTGCCGCTCTTGCATTCTGTGCAGTTGCTCTAATTGCACGACCAAGTTTGGATTTTTTCATATAAATTACCAAACAAATAGCAAATAAAATACTAATGAAGGCAGAAAATATTTTTGAATTTGGCAAAACTACTGCGCTATCAAATAAAAAAGTTGTTCCATAACCTGAATTAGCCAGAACAACATCTGCACCAAATGCAAAATTCATTAGTTGCATAAAAAGAATACTTATTCCAAATGTAGCAAGAATTGAGATAAATAAATCTCTATCAACAACTTTATTGATTACTAATTTATAAAGTCCTACTCCAACAAAATACATTATGATTGGCGCAACTATTACTCCCCAAGCAGGATGAATTCCGTAAAGATACATAAAGTAAGCAATGTATCCACCTAAAATAACTAAGTCTCCTTGAGCAATATTTATGATATTCATAACTCCCCATTGCAAAGCCATACCATAAGCAATCAATGCAAATAAAATACCTAAGAGTATTCCATCCAAGCAAGCTTGAACGCTTATCATTGGATATTGAAAAACCATGAAATCCATAATTTGCCTCTAAAAAAAAATACCCCCTAGCGTTTAGGGGGTATTTATAGATTTGTTTTTATCTTTCAGACCACTTAGGAACTGGGTGAATCAACTTAGCTGATGCCCACTTAAGTGGAGCTACAACTTTGTTTTCACACTTCCCAGCGCTATCACACATAACTTGGAAAAGTACCATCGGCTTGTCAACATTTTGACCACCCGGTGCGAACTTAATGTTTCCATAGAATGTTTGCATATTAGTTGCTGCAAGAGCATCTCTTACTTTCTTTTGATCAAAAGAATTAGCTCTTTCAAATGCATCTTTAAAAACCAATAATGCTGCTGAAGACTCAGCTGCTTGGTATGGCGGATCATATCCAAATTCTTTTGTAAAGTCTGCCGCATAAGTCATACCATCTTTAAAGAAATCATCTTTATAAGTTAGTGTTTTATGCCATTGAGAAGCACAAAGAGCATACTGAGAGTTTTTACCATGTTGTTTAGATAATTTTGCAGCATCACAATGTGTCATCGCTAACATTGGAACATCTACTTTCATTTCAGCAATTTGTCTAATTGCTGTTAATGCACCTTTTGTATGACCTGATACAACTAAAACATCCGGTTTCATTTGTTTAACTTTAACCAGTGTTGCAGCCATATCGTTAAGCTCTTTTGGTAATTTATCATCAATTATGATTTCAGATCCAGTTTCCTTAGCTGCATCTAAAATACCTAATCTAACGTCTTGTGAAAATGCATCTTGTTCAAATGCTTGTGCAATTCTAACGCCCTTACCACCATTTAACTCAACTGCTGTTCTAATAGCAACATCAAGATACAAGTTAGCTGGAGCTAAAACTGCAAATAGATATTTGTAACCTTTAGTAAACAAAGATCTAGAAGCACCATTTGCTTCAACCATTGGTACACCATATTTTTCTGTTACAGGAGCGATTGCTTTTGTTAATCCAGAACTGTATGGGCCAAGCATAAACTCAACGCCATCTTGTGATATTAATCTTTCTGCAAGCTGTGCTGCTCTTTTTGGGTTTGACTCATCATCATAATAAATGATTTCAAACTTATAAGTTTTTCCACCAACTTTAACTCCACCCATGCTGTTAATTCTATCAACGGCCATATTGTAACCGTTTTGAGTGTGAACACCATTTGAAGAGTATTTTCCAGTTAATGAAATAGCAGAACCTAGAATTATCTTATCACCAACAACTTTTGCAAAAGATGTTACTGATGTGGATAATAATAATGCTATTGCAGAAATAAAACTTAAGATTATCTTATTTATTTTCATTTTATTTCCCTTGTTAATTAATTAATTAATGGCCAATTAAATAAAGAAAACAGTTATTTTGCAAGTGACAAAAAGAACTACAAGTTTTATTAATATTGTTGGGAAACAATAATTATTATAGCAATAACAACTAAAACACTCGCTGAGATTGTATTAATCGTTTTTGGATTTGCTTTTATCCATGTAATTAATTTTTGTGCAAGTAAAGCATAACCAATTAAAGATAAAAAATCTAAAACAACATAAGTTGTTATTAAAATAAAGAATTGAACAACATAATTGGAGTTAAAGTCAATAAACTGTGGAAATATCAATGGAAAAAATAACCAAGCCTTTGGACTTGTTCCTGCAACTAAAAAACCATCTTTAAAAAAAGAAAAAAAACTTTTTAAAGTAACTATTTCTGAATTAATTTCTTTAGGTGATGATTTATAAATATCATAGGCCAAATAAAACAAATAAATTACCCCAATCCATTTAATAATATTTAAGAAAGTTGGATTATCTGAAAAAAAAGTACCTAAAACAAAAATTACTAAAGTGGCTTGGATAAAGTTAGCTGTAATATCACCTAACGCAGTCCAAACACATTTTTGAACTCCATAATTCATTGAATATGAAACAATAACAATCCTTGGGGTGCCTGGTGTAATAAATAGAAAAATTATGATTTGTAAAAAAAGAATAAAATCTAGAGGGAGCATAAAAAAAAAGATAGTCCTTAAAAACCGGGAGCTAAAGATGGCTAAAAAGGACTATCTAGAATAATATATCAGAACTCAAAAAAAATGCATTATCGATTTTTTTTAAATATAAAGGATTAATGAAAAAAAAAGGTCACAGGCCAGTCACAAGGGTCAAAAATCCAGAGCCAAAAATTGAAGATCCAGATTGGGTCATTTGGGCGGCCTGGGCTGATAGGATCACTTTTGAAGAAATTGAAAAAAAAACTGGTTACAAGGAAACTGATGTTATTAAAATTATGAGAAGGTCTTTAAAACCTTCTTCATTTAGATTATGGAGAAAAAGAGTAAATCAAAAAAGTATAAAACATAGAAAAAAGTTTGAATATTCTCGAAAACAAATAACTAGTAAAATTAAAAAAGGTGATTATCTATAATTCATGAAAAAAATTACAATCTATACTGGCCCAATGTGTAATTACTGCGATGCAGCAAAGAGGTTGTTAACTAGAAATAACGCTACTTATAATGAAATAAATATTTCAACAGTAGATGGTGCGATGGATGAAATGATTAAGAAGGCCAATGGAAAAAGGACTATACCACAAATATTTTTTGATGATCAACACATTGGTGGTTATGATGAAGTTAGAGCTTTAGAAAAAGAAAACAAACTACAAGATCTTTTAAAATAAAAAGTAATAAATTACCCAAAAAATTAAAGTATATTCAAAAAAACTTTTAAATATTAAAATTTGTTTTTCATTTAATCTTTGATTTATATATTTTCTTAAGAAATAAAAACCTATATTTACTGATAAAACTCCAATTACAAGACCAATAATGGTATATTTAATTGTAAAATTTTTGTAACCAAAAAAGCAGGCAGCAAAAAAAGTAAACCAAGAAACTTTTGTAATAAATATTTTAAATATTATTCCTGCTTTTTTACTAAAAACTGATTGTGTTTTAATAATTGAGTACGACCAAATAATTCCAATTAGAAAACTAATATACTTAATAATCATTCTTTTTCTTTAAAAACTAAGCATACACCGTTATTACAATATCTTTTTCCAGTGGGTTTTGGTCCATCTTCAAAAATATGGCCATGATGTCCACCACAATTTTTACAGTGATATTCTATTCGAGCATAACCTAGTAAATGATCTGTTTTAGTTTCGAAAACATCAGGTAAAGATTCATAAAATGATGGCCAACCTGATCCACTTTCATATTTGGAAGAAGAATCAAATAATTTTATCCCACAATTTGCACAATGATAACTTCCTTTACGTTTTTCATTATTCAATTCACTTGTTCCAGGAGGTTCCGTTCCATCCTCAAATAAAACTAATTTTTGTTCTGCTGTAAGATTAGGATTTTTCTTTGTCATGAAATTAAATTAATTTAGCACATGATTGATGTAAAAAAGAATGTAATTCAACAAGTTTTTTAAAATCTTTATTATAACCACCACCAAGCACGCCACAAAGAGGTATACCTTTTGAAAAGAAATTTTCTGTTACTAATTGATCTCTTTCTCTAATTCCATCATCTGAAATTTTTAATTTACCTAAACGATCATTGAAATGAACATCAACGCCAGCAATATAAAAAGCATAATCAAAATTTTCTTGATTTAACTGATTTAAATAAAACTTAAGTATCTTTATGTATTCTTTATCTTCCATATTGTCATCAAGCTCTACGTCAAGATCACTAATTGATTTTTTTGCAGGATAATTAGATCTGGAATGCATACTAAAAGTAAAAACATTACTGTTATTTTTAAAAATGTCTGAGTTACCATTCCCTTGATGTACATCTAAATCAATAATTAAAATTCTTCCTGCTAATCCACGATCAAGTAAATATTGAGAGGCGACTACAACATCATTAAATACACAATAACCAGCCCCTCCATCAAAATTTGCATGATGACTTCCCCCAGCAGTATTGCAAGCGAGACCATATTTAATTGCAAGTTTTGAAGCTAGAACTGTTCCACCTGTTGCAACTAAAGACCTTTGGACAACACTGTCAACTAACGGAAAACCAATTTTTTTAATACCATTTTTATCTAAAGTTTTATTCTTAATGTTTTTAATATAATTTTCAGAATGAGCTCTTTTTAATGTCTCTTCTGAACATTGATAGGGTTCATGGAATTTTTTAACGATTTTCTTTTTAATTAAATAATTAGCAAGTTCACCAAATTTTTCTATTGGAAATTTATGATCATCACCAATTTTCGCAAAATAATCTTTATGATTTACAACAGGTAAATCCATTTTTATTCAATAATACGAATTGGTTTACCATTAACACAGCTCTCTAATGCCTCTATCATTTGATTATAATAGATACTGTAATTTTCTGCTGTCACATATCCAATATGTGGAGTTAATAATGCGTTGGGTAAAAATCTTAATTTATTATTTTCTGGTAAAGGTTCCTTTTCATATACGTCTAATCCTGCTCCTGCAATTTCATTTGTTGATAGAGCAATTATCAAATCATCTTCATTTATTATTGGACCCCTAGATGTGTTAATTAAGAAAGCAGTTTTTTTCATTTTATCCATCTCTTTAATAGTAATACAATTTTTATATCTTT
>CACKPP010000021.1 GCA_902602105.1 uncultured Pelagibacteraceae bacterium | reverse complement strand
TTTTTATCATTTATTGATATTGGATATGATGAAATTAAATCATTAAAGTTATTATCTTTAATATTTAAATTAAGACAGGCAAAATTTAGAGACTCTGGCTCAAATGCAATTACTTTATTTTTTTTATAAGCAGCAAAAAGAGAATACAAACCAACATTAGCTCCGATATCTAGGAATAAAGAGTTGTCGTCAAAATTTTCAATCCATTCAGATACTTCTTTATCTGTTTTAAAAATATGAAATCCTCTAGAAATTGTTGATCCACCCAAATTTCTCATTGTAAACATCTTTTTTTTATTTTGATCATAGATATTGGTTATTAAAAATTTTAAAATTATTTTTGGATAATAAATTTTTATTTTTTTTGGTAGATCTCTAATATAAATTAAAAAATAAATTATTTTTAATGGTAATATTTTTTTTAGGATCTTTTTTATTATCATGTAACCTAATAATTAAGAAATTAAACTAAAAGCAAATTAATATTAATATTTTTCCTTACAAATTTTTCTTCAATGTTAATTTTTTCAACAGAATGCCATGATTTATGACTTTTAATAAATCCAAATAAACTCTTTTTTTTAAATGGTAAAGTAAATGATTTGTGCCTTGTCCTGAAATCATCTGCTTCTTTTTGAGTCTTAATTTTTTGTGTATCAAAATTATACTCATTAGATGCAAAAAACGTTGTACCTAAATTATCAATTTGATTATTTGTCAAATTATCATCTGGAAAATACAGCAGTAGACTGAGAATCTTTTTTTTTCCATCTGTATGAGGCCAGGATTCAGCACCATCAAATAAATATGCCCATTCTACAGTTGTAAAAATTTCATTATATAAAAATTTTTCATATAATTTATCTCGTTTCTTTAAAGCGCGACTTTTTCTAAGTAGTAATTTTAATAAACTTTTTGGATTGAAAATTCTTGATTTTAAAATATGAAAATAAAATTTATTCATTAAAAATTTTGTGAATAGCGGGTTTTTAATTGTTTCTACAAACTCATTTAATACTTTATTAGATATGATGTAATTTGAAAAAGACTCTTTATTAAGCTCTGTAATCCATGCTTTACGTTTATGTTCATTATCTAAATTAATATCATTAAATGAAGTATTTAATTCCGCTGCTTTATTAACATCAATTTTTGGAAAATTTTGTTTTAATAATTCATATTGATTATCAGACAAAAAGTTAGGTATCTCGAAAGTAAAACAATTACTCTCTTTCTTGAAATCAACAGTTAAATTTTTTTTTAAAAGTTCATCAAACATATTATTTAAAAAAATTTATTAATTACTTAAATTTTAACTTTAATCTTTTAAAGCTTTTTTTAAAAAGCTTTTATCAAGATTACAATCTTTATACCCTTTTTTAACTATATTTAGATATCTTTCAGTAGGAAACATAAATGGTGTTTTTTTAACCATCGTATAAGTCATTATTTTCTTTCCATAATAATAAAAGTAATGTTTTTTATATAAAATTGGGAAATCTTCATAAATATCCAATTTTTTTTCATCATTTTTAGATATTTCAAATAATCCTCCTGGAACAACTGAGTTTTTTTTTGGTTCAATATCTGCTGCTCGATACTTACTTCTAAAAGTTAATCTAAAATTTTTTAAATTCATTTTTTTTAAAAAAATACTATCTTTGCATCTTCTTTTCATTCGAAAATGATTAAGATTACTTCCATAGGCAAAATATAACATTGATCAATTAATAATTTTTTTTAATAATAAATAAAAAAACTGGTGCATTATTTTTATTCAATTTAGTGCTTTTAACTATTTTTAGTGATATCGAATGTCCAAACCACTCTGTCAGCAAATATGGAAAAAAATTTGCTTCCACACCAAAAGGGTCCATTTTACCAGATGCTATTACACCATGTTGATCTGAATGCTCTATAATAATATAGCTATCTTTTTTAACTTGCTTTAACCATGTTTCCAATGCTTTTCTAGGATCATAACTTTGATCTAATGAATTAGAATACACAAAATCAAAATTGTTTATCCATTCACTTTTTTCATTATGAAAATCATGAACTATTGAATTTTCAAAATTTACTGCTGTATCTGAAATATCAGTTCCTAATACTTTTGAATTACTTAGTTCATTATTAAAATATTTCTGTTCAAATCCATTTCTTGAACCATGACATATGCCTTTAATATCTTTTGATTGAATATTTTCTTTTAAAAAGTTACTAATAATTTTCAAAGTGTCTTTATCTGCCCAAACTTTATCAATTTTTTTTTTATTGAAATAAATTTGAGTTTCTTTGTATTCTTCATAATCTTTGTACTTATGAATTTTTACTAATTCACCTGTATTATTAACTTTAGAAATCCTATAACCAAAATTAAATAAAGTTTTGTTTATAAAATTCTTAATTAGAATTAATGTATTTTTCATTAAATTTTATCTGTCCACAACTTCAATTTTTTTTTCTTTAATAAATTCCAAAATTTGAGAATTACAAGCATCAATTTTAGATTGTTTTTCTGAACGTAAAACAATAGATACTCCAAGTTTACCTGCATGAAAAAATGGGTAGCTACCGATTTCAACATCTTTATTTTTATCTTGTACTTTCGTTAGTGAACTAGCAATTTCACTTTCAACTGTTCTTAAACTAATTGTGTAACTCAATATTGGCTCCCCTCCTATTATTTTGTTTTTTAAACCTCCTAACATTGATTTTAAAATTGAAGGTACGCCAGGAAGACAAAATACATTTTCAACACTAAACCCTGGCGCACCACTTGTTGGGTTTAAAATGAGCTCTGCATTTTCTGGCATCCATATCATTTTTTGTCTGCCTTCATTAAACTCGCCAGGTTTATAATAAGCCTTTAAAATTTCAAATCCCTCTTTATGAATTTCATATTTTAAACCAAAAGCTTTTGAGACTGATGCTGCTGTAATATCATCATGTGTAGGGCCAATACCCCCAGTTGTAAAAACATAATTATTTTCTTTTCTTAAAATGTTAAGAGTGTCAACAATTGTTTTTTCTAGATCGGGTACAACTCTTACTTCATTAACCTTAACACCTATTGAGTTAAGCCAGGTAGCTAGTGTGCTTGTATTAGTGTCTTGAGTTCTTCCTGATAAAATTTCATTTCCAATAATTAATATTGCAGCATTTACTTTTGTGTTTTTACTCATTTTGTATATATAATTTGAATATGGAATTTACCAAGTCTTTAATAAAAGGCAAACTAATCAAAAGATATAAACGTTTTTTTGTTGATGTTAAAATAAATAATGAAATTGTAACAGCCCATTGCCCAAATACAGGTTCCATGAAAGGTCTTCTTAAAGAGGGTAATGAGGTTTATTTACTAAAGAATGATGATCCTAAAAGAAAGTTGAAATATGGCTTAGAAATAATTAAAGCTCAAAAAAACCTCGTTGGAGTTAACACTCATATGGCTAATAAAATTGTTAAACATGGATTAACTAATAATCTAATAAAAGAATTAAGAAATAATGATACTATAAAACCTGAAGTTTTTTTTAATAAAGAAACTCGGTTTGATTTTTTGATTGAAAAAAATAAACAAAAAAGTTTTATAGAAGTCAAAAATGTTACTCTTTTTAGAGATAAAAAGACCGCTGAATTTCCCGATGCAATCACCTCAAGAGGCTCAAAACATCTACTTGCTCTTATTGATGCCATAAAAAAAGGCTATAAAACTTACTTAATATATTTAATTCAAATACAAAATATGGAAAATTTTAAAATAGCTAAAGATATTGATAGCAAATATTATGAAAATTATTTAGCTGCAAAAAAATCAGGTGTTAATTTTTTAGCATATAGATGTAAGATAAGTTCAAAAAAAATTTTTATAGAAAAAAAGATAAAGATTATCAATGAGTGATTATTTAGAAAAATTTGAGAAAATGAGAATAGCAGGCAAACTTGCTGCTCAAACTCTAGATATGCTTACTGATAATATTAAAGAAGGTGTTTCAACAGCTTATATAGACAAACTTGGATATGAATTTATTAGAGATAATGGTGGATACTCTGCTCCTTTATTTTATCGAGGTTTTAAAAAATCTTTATGTACTTCACTCAATCATGTTGTCTGTCACGGTATTCCTTCAAATGAAAGAATTTTAGAAGAAGGTGATGCAGTAAATGTGGATGTTACAGCAATCATAAATGAACATTATGGGGATACTAGTAGAATGTTTTGTATTGGAAAAACCTCAGTAAAATTAAATAATTTAATAGATGCAACTTATGAGTCAATGATGAGAGCAATTAAAATTTTAAAACCTGGAATAAAACTTGGAGATATTGGATATGAAATTCAATCTTATATTGAAGAAAAAGGTTTCTCTGTTGTAAGAGATTTTTGTGGACATGGTATAAGTACAGTATTTCATGAATCACCAAATATTTTACACTATGGCTCCAAAAATACTGGAATGGAAATAAAGCCTGGAATGACATTTACAATCGAGCCGATGATTAATGCAGGTAAATTTGGTGTAAAAATGCTAAATGATGGATGGACTGCAGTAACAAAAGATAAATCTTTATCTGCGCAATTTGAACATACGTTAGGAATTACAGAAAATGGTTATGAAATCTTTACAGAATCTGCTAAAGGTTATTCAAAGCCCCCTTACTTATAATTAATGATAAAAAGATACTCGCGAAAAGAACTTACTGATATTTGGTCAGAAGAAAATAAGTATAAGATTTGGCTAGATGTCGAAATTGCAGCTGCACAAGCAATGGAAAAGCTTGGTCAGATACCAAAAGGTGTATCTTCTGTTGTGAGAAAAAAAGCTAGAATAAATGTAAAAAGAATTCATCAAATTGAAAGCCAGGTTAAACATGATGTAATTGCTTTTTTGACTTCAATTACTGAAAAGACTGGAATTAAAGCAAGATACCTTCATCAGGGTATGACTTCTTCTGATGTAGTAGATACGAGTTTCAATATCCAGTTAGTTCAATCAGGTAAAATCATTCTTAAAGATTTAGATCAAATTTTAAGAGTATTAAAAAAACAAGCAAGAAAATATAAATTTACACCGTGCATGGGTAGAAGTCATGGAATTCATGCTGAGCCGATAACATTTGGTTTAAAATTAAGTTCTTTTTACGAAGAATTTAAGAGAAATAGAAAAAGATTAATTGATGCAATAGATGAAGTTTCTACTTGTGCTATTTCAGGTGCAGTTGGAACTTTTGCAAATATAAATCCTGCTGTTGAGAAACACGTTGCTAAAAAACTTAATTTAAAGGTCGAGCCAATCTCGACACAAATAATTCCTAGAGATCGTCATGCTTTTTATTTTTCGATCTTAGGTATTATTGCTGGCTCAATCGAAAGAGTTGCAATAGAAATTAGACATCTTCAAAGAACAGAAGTTTATGAATTACAAGAATACTTTTCAAAAAATCAAAAAGGATCTTCTGCAATGCCACATAAAAAAAATCCAATATTAAGTGAAAATTTAACTGGTCTTGCAAGAATGGTCAGGAGTACAGTCGTCCCTGCTCTTGAAAATATAGCTTTATGGCATGAAAGAGATATTTCTCATTCAAGTGTTGAGAGAAATATTGGGCCTGATGCAAATATAACTTTAGACTTTGCCTTAGTAAGACTAACAAATATTCTGGATAATATGATTGTTTACCCTAAGAAAATGTTAGAAAATTTAAATATAACAAAAGGATTAATTTTCTCACAAGAATTAATGCTTGAACTAACTAAAACTGGGTTAAGTAGAGAAAAATCATACAGAATGGTTCAAAGTTACGCAAAGAAATGTTTTGCTGAAAACTTGGATTTGTTTAATGTCATTCAAACTGACAAATATATAATGAGCAAAGTTTCACCAAAAAGATTAAGATCTATTTTTAGTTATTCAAAACATTTTAAGAATGTGAACCTTATTTTTAGAAGAGTATTTAAATAATGAAAAAAGGTAAAAAAATTTACGAGGGAAAAGCTAAAATTATTTACGCAACATCAGATAAAAGTTTAGCTATTCAATACTTTAAAGATGATGCAACAGCATTTAATAATCAAAAAAGAACCACTATAGAAGGTAAAGGTGTTTTAAATAATAGAATTTCAGAACATATTCTTTCAAATCTATCACAAATTGGAATTAAAAATCATTTAGTTAAAAGACTTAATATGAGGGAACAAGTGATAAAACTTGTGGAAATAATTCCTATTGAGTTCATAGTCAGAAATGTTGCTACTGGATCTATCACAAAAAGATTAGGAATTGAAGATGGGACTGTTCTTAAAGAACCACTAATTGAATATTGCTTGAAAGATGATGGGCTTGGTGATCCATTAATTGCTGAAGAACATATTTATGCTTTTGACTGGGCAAGTAAAAAAGAAATAGAAAAAGTCAAAAAAATGATTTTACGAATTAATGATTTTATGATTGGAATGTTTAGAGGTATAAGTATCAAACTAATTGATTTTAAATTAGAATTTGGAAGGATTAAAATTAATGGTAGGAATGAAGTAATTCTTGCAGATGAAATAAGTCCAGATACATGTAGATTGTGGGACTCTATTACTGACAAAAAACTTGATAAAGACAGGTTTAGAAAAGACCTTGGAGATTTAATTCCTGCTTATACAGAAGTTGCAAAAAGATTGGGTATTCTTCATGAACAATCAAATGTATCTGCGGTAAATGTAACTAAATTATCATCAATCAAAAAAAAAAATAAATGAAAATTTCGGCAATAATAACTCTCAAAAAAGACGTTCTAGATCCTCAAGGTAAAGTCATACATCAAACATTAGATGGAATGGGGTTCAATGATATTAATGAAGTTAGACAAGGCAAATATTTTGAAATTGATGTTAAAGAAAGTGACTCAACAAAAGCAAAAAAAATTGTTGATGATATGTGTAAAAAACTTTTAGCAAATCTTGTTATTGAAAATTATAAAATTATTGAGACACAATAATTAATGAAATCATCTGTAATTACCTTTCCAGGTTCAAATTGTGATAGAGACATGGATGTTGCTTTAAAAAAATTTGGATTTAAAAATGAGATGGTTTGGCACAATGATAATGAGTTGCCAAAAAGTGATTTAGTTGTATTACCAGGTGGTTTTTCGTATGGTGATTATCTTCGATGTGGAAGTATGGCATCAAAATCAAAAATAATGCAATCAGTTATTAATTTTGCAAAATCAGGTGGATTAGTTATGGGTATTTGTAACGGATTTCAAATATTAGTTGAGGCGGGATTGGTCCCAGGAGTGTTGTTAAGAAATAAATATTTAGAATTTATCTGTAAGAATGTTTTTGTTAAAATTGATAATAAAGAAAATCCATATTTTAAAAATCTTGATAAAAATATTTTTGAATTTCATATAGCTCATAATGAGGGAAACTATTTTTGTACAGATGATCAACTTAAAGAAATTAAAGATAATAATCAGGTAGCTATTTATTATTGTAATAGTAATGGACAAACTGAAGAACAGTATAATCCTAATGGATCTACAAATAATATTGCTGGTATACTTAATAAAGAAAAAAATGTTCTAGGTATGATGCCTCATCCCGAAAGAATGATTGACCAAAGTTTATCTGGAGAAGATGGTTCTACATTTTTTAAAAATTTAATTAATAATATTAGATAATGTTAGTAAATGAAAAAGTAGCAATAGAGCATGGTCTTAAGGATGAAGAGTATAAAAAAATCTGTGATTTATTGAAAAGAACTCCTAATATTACTGAGTTAGGAATATTTTCAGCTATGTGGAATGAACACTGTTCATATAAGTCATCAAGACTTCATTTAAAAAAATTGCCCACATCAGGAAAAAAAGTTATTCAGGGTCCAGGAGAAAATGCAGGAGTAATAGATATTGAAGATGGTGATGCAATAGTTTTCAAAATAGAAAGTCACAATCATCCTTCATTTATAGAACCTTATCAAGGTGCGGCAACTGGTGTTGGAGGAATAATGAGGGATGTTTTTACTATGGGAGCAAGACCTATTGCTAATTTAAATTCCATTCATTTTGGTTCACCTCAAAATAAAAAAACAAAAAATTTATTGAGAGGTGTCGTTCATGGTATAGGTGGATATGGTAATTGTATGGGAGTACCAACAGTTGCAGGTCAAACATCATTTGATAGCTCATATAACGGTAATATTTTAGTTAATGCCATGACTTTAGGATTGGTTAGAAAAGATAAGATATTTTATTCTAAAGCTGCAGGTTTAAATAAACCAGTGATTTATGTTGGATCTAAAACAGGTAGAGATGGCATTCATGGTGCAAGTATGGCTTCAGCTAGTTTTGATGAAAAAATTGAAGAGAAAAAACCTACTGTTCAAGTAGGAGATCCTTTCACAGAAAAACTCCTTTTAGAAGCATGTTTAGAATTAATGTCTGGTGACTCAATTATTGCTATCCAAGATATGGGTGCAGCAGGTCTCACCTCATCAAGCATAGAGATGGCCTCCAAAGGAAATTTGGGGATAGAAATAAATTTAAACAAAGTTCCCTGTAGAGAGACAAAGATGACTCCTTATGAGATTATGCTTTCCGAAAGTCAAGAAAGAATGTTGATAGTTTTGGAAAATGGAAAAGAAGAGTTAGCGAAAAAAATATTTGATAAGTGGAATTTAGATTTTGCAGTGATTGGTAAAACTACTAATTCCAAAAATATAGAGTTATTTTTTGACGGAAAACAAGTTGCAAATATACCAGTCAATACTTTAGTAGAAAATTCTCCAATGTATGATCGAAAATGGAAAAAAGCTAAATTACCAAAAAAAAATAAGATAAAAAAAGAAACTATCAATAAATTAAAGATTAAAGATATTTTAAAAAAAATTTTATCTAGTCCTAATGTTTGCAGTAAAGAATGGATATGGCAACAGTATGATCATACTGTTATGGGAGATACAATTCAGAAACCTGGTGGAGACTCTGGTGTCGTCAGAGTTCATGGGTCTAAAAAAGCAATTGCAGCATCAGTTGACTCTTCAGCAGTATATTGTTGGTCTCATCCATTAACTGGAGGTAAGCAAGTTGTTGCTGAAAGTTGGAGGAATTTAATTTCTGTTGGAGCAACACCAATAGCAATTACTAACTGCTTAAACTTTGGAAGTCCTGAAAATGAAGACAATATGGGCGAATTTGTTGAATGTGTTCAAGGTATTGGTGAAGCTAGCAAATATTTAGATTTTCCAGTGGTCTCAGGTAATGTTTCTTTTTATAACCAAACAAAAGAAATTGGAATCAAGCCTACTCCTACAATTGGAGGTGTTGGTTTGATTAGAGACTATAAAAAAATGATATCTATGGATTTTAAAGAGGTTGATAATTTAGTAATAGTAATTGGAAAAACAGAAGGTCATATAGATCAAAGTTTATTTTCTAGAATAATTTTAAATGAAAAAAATGGTCCTCCCCCTGAGGTTAATTTATTTAATGAAAAAAATAATGGTGAGTCTTTACTGAGTCTAATTAAAAAAGATTATATTAAAAGTGCTCATGATGT
>CACKPP010000020.1 GCA_902602105.1 uncultured Pelagibacteraceae bacterium | reverse complement strand
ATTCCTCTTCCACCAGAAACAACTACTCTAGCAGTTCCAAGTTCAGGTCTATCAGATTTAATTTCTTCCCTTTTAATAAATTTTGTTAGCGCAAATTCTTGATCTGCTTCAGCTTTTTCAATAGGCGCCGATCCACCTGAACTTTCACAAGCATCAAATGAAGTAGGTCTTATTGTTACACATTTTTTGTTATCTTTACTTTTAACCGTCGCAAAAGCATTTCCAGCATAAATCGGTCTTAAAAAAGTATCATTAGAAATAACTTTTATAATATCACTAATTTGAGAAATGTCTAAAGCCGCAGCAATTCTTGGCATTAAATTTTTACCAAAAGTATTTGCTGAAGAAATAATGTGTGAATAATTTTCTGCTAATTTAACAATTACTGGCGCAAAATTTTCTGCTACAAAATTTTCATAGTGAGGAGCCTCAACTTGAATAACTTTTTTAATTAATTCTAATTCTGAAAGTGCTTTAGCTGCTTCTCCACATTCGTGACCTATAATTATTGCATGAACATCGGTATCTATTTGAGAAGCTGCAGTTGCTGCATTAAGCGTAAAAGGTCTAAGCTCTTTGTTATTATGTTCCGCAATTAATAAAACTGACATTTATTATATTACCTTCGCTTCATTTTTTAATTTCTGAACTAGTTCCGCCACACTAGAAACTTTAATTCCAGCTTTTCTTTTTGGTGGCTCTTCAACCTTAGTTTGCTCGATTCTTGGAGTTGTATCCACTCCTAATTCTGACGCATTTATCTGTTCAATTTGTTTCTTTTTTGCTTTCATAATATTTGGTAACGAAGCATATCTAGGCTCATTTAATCTTAGATCACATGTAACAATAGCTGGTATATTTATTTCTATTGTTTCCAATCCTTCATCAATTTCCCTTGTAACTTCTAGGGATTTTTCTTTAATTTCAATTTTAGATGCAAAAGTTGCTTGAGGCCAATTAAGTAGTGCACTTAGCATTTGACCAGTTTGATTACAGTCATCATCAATTGCTTGTTTCCCCATAAAAACTAAATCTGGTTTTTCTTTTTCAACAATTTTTTGTAAAAGTTTAGAAACTGCTAATGGTTCTAAAATTCCCTCCGTTTTAACAAGAATACCTCTATCCGCACCAACAGCTAAAGCTTTACGAACTGTCTCTTGAGCCTTTTCTTCTCCAATGCTAACGGCTATAACTTCAGTTGCTTTTCCAGCTTCTTTAATTTTTACTGCTTCTTCAATAGCATTATCATCTGGTGGATTAGTAGACATCTTAACATTATCTGTAACTACGCCTGTATTATCATCTTTAACTCTTATTTGAACATTGTAATCAATAACTCTTTTTACTGCGACTAAAATTTTCATTAAGCTCTCAACAATTTATTTTCAACGTCGTATGGACTTTCTTCTAAAATTGTAGCCTCATACATTTTTCCTAATATATCAACTTTAAGTTTTTCACCTACATTAGCAAGATCTGGTTTCACCATTGCTAAGGCTATAGATTTATCTAATCTAAATCCATATTCACCACCTGTTGCTCTTCCTACAACTTTGTCATCTTTATAAATAGGATTGTTTCCTAAAACATCCGAGTCTGTTGTATTGTGAACTTCTAATGTTACTAATTTGTTATTAAACCCTTTTTCTCTCCACTTATTTAAAGCCTCAAGCCCAATGAAATTACCTTTATTAGGGTGAATAAATCTATCTAAACCAGATTCGTAAGGTGAATACTCAATAGATAGTTCTGTGCCAACTAATTTGTAAGACTTTTCAAGTCTCAAGCTATTCATTGCTCTTATTCCAAAAGGTTTAATTCCTAAATCTTTTCCTGCTTCCATTAATTTATCAAATATGTGGTTTTGATATTCAATTGGATGATGGAGTTCCCAGCCTAGTTCACCAACAAAGTTTACTCTCATAGCATTAACTGGAGCATACCCAACGTTGACATTTTTGGCTGTTAACCATTTAAAATTTTCACTTGAAAAATCATCTGTTGAAACTTTTTGCATTAATTCTCTAGCTTTTGGCCCAGCCACAACAAGTACACCTGTACTGTTTGTTAGGTCTTCAAATATAACTGAACCATCTGTAGGCATCCATTTTTGGATCCAGTCATGATCTAATCTTAAATTTGCACCTGCTGAAACAAGATAATATTTATTTTCATCTTCTTTCATGATTGTAAACTCTGAATGAACGCCACCTTTAGTGTTAAGAGCATGACATAAATTTATTCTACCAATTTTTTTTGGAAGTTTGTTGGCAACTAAATAATCTAAAAATTCCTCTGCTTTAGGGCCTTTTATTCTACACTTTGCAAAAGCAGTCATATCTAAAAGACCAACATTTTTTTTAACATTTTTACACTCTTTTTTTATTGCATCAAACCACTTTGATCTTCTAAAGGACCAATCATCTTTTTGTTCCATTCCATCAGTTGCAAAAAAGTTTGGTCTTTCCCAACCAAATTTTTGTCCAAATACCGCTCCTAAATTTTTCATTCTTTCATAACATGGTGAAGTTCTCAAAGGTCTTGCTGCAGGTCTCTCTTCATCGGGATAATGAGTAATAAAAACATGACTGTAAGCTTCCTCATTTTTTGCTTTTAGATAAGATTTTGTTGCGTAATTACCATAACGTCTTGGTTCAACTCCAAGCATATCAATAGTTGGTTCACCATCTACTATCCACTCAGCTAATTGCCATCCCGCACCACCTGCTGCAGTTATACCAAAACTATGACCTTCGTTGATCCAAAAATTTTTTAATCCCCATGCAGGACCTACTATTGGATTTCCATCAGGGGTATAACAAATTGCACCATTATAAACTTTTTTAACTCCTACTTCGCCAAAGGCAGGAACTCTGTGTATTGCTCCTTCTATGTGTGGAGCTAATCTATCTAAGTCTTCTTGGAATAATTCATATTCTGAATTTTTTGATGGTCCTTCTACATAACAAGCAGGAGCACCGTCTTCATAAGGTCCTAAAATTAATCCTCCTGCCTCCTCTCTCATGTACCATCTACTATCACTATCTCTTAAAACTCCCATCTCAGGAAGACCTTCTTTTTTTCTCTTCTGAATTTCAGGGTGTGGCTCTGTTACTATATATTGATGCTCAACGGGTATAACAGGTATATCTAATCCAACCATTTCACCAGTTTGTCTTGCAAAATTTCCTGAACAAGAAATTATATGTTCACATTCAATTGACCCTTTATCAGTCTCAACAATCCATCCATCTTTAGTTTGCTTCATTGAGACAACAGTTGTGTTTCTATATATTTCGGCTCCCATATTTCTTGCTCCTGTAGCAAGTGCTTGTGTTAAATCAGCTGGTTGAATATAACCATCTTCAGGATGTTGAATAGCTCCTACTAAATCATCAGTATGACACAAAGGCCAAATTTCTTTTACTTGCTCTGGTTTTAAAAATTTTACATCTACACCGATTGTTTTAGCTACACCTGCATACTGATGATACTCATCCATTCTATCTTTTGTACTTGCTAAACGAATATTTGATACAACACTAAAGCCCACATTTTTTCCTGTTTCTTCTTCTAGTTTTTTATAAAGATCAACAGCATATTTGTGAAGTTGTCCTACAGAATAACTCATATTAAAAAGTGGTAGCAATCCAGCAGCATGCCAAGTTGAACCTGAGGTTAATTCTTTTCTTTCAACTAAAACAACATCTGACCATCCTTTTTTTGCTAAATGATAAAGAGCACTAACTCCTACAACTCCACCACCTATTACTACAACTTTTGCTTTAGATTTCATTATGCGATTCCTACTAAATTTTTACTCATTACGAAACAAAATTGTAACTGTTATTTTCATATCGAGCTTCCCAAGGGAACTGGGTTAGATACCATGGTTGTAAGCCAGCAATCTTTTAAGGGACCCTCAATTGAATACTTTTCAACTTGCCAATTAAATTTATGATAAATCTTATTTTTATCTAAAATTATTACTTCAAATTGAGCCCATTTGTCACTACTCCCAAGTTCTTTAATTGTATGACTTAGGTGATCTAAAAGCATGTTATACGAATTACCTTTAATCATCATTTTAAAGTTAGATAAAGGACCTGTGTTTTTTTTGTTATCTGGATGAGCGAAATTCCATGTCTGTTCAATTCCTTTGTCTTTAAAGCCTTTATCATTATTCATAAGTCCAACTAGTTGAATTTTAATTACTTCAGCAGGTGATATTAAGTTATTTGGATTTTTTAGATCTGCTTTTAAAGAAGAAACATTAAAGAAAAAAAATATAATTACACTAAATATTAATCGCTGTTTTTTTAACATCATTAAGGAATTCTTTTCTTTTTTGATCACTAACAAATGGTACAGCAAAATATCTTCTATAATTGATATTATAAATGCCGCACATATGAAAAACCCCTCTTTTTAATCTTCTAATTGGTAGATTTAAAAAGAAAGTAGTAATAGCTAATCTTGGAGATCCGTAAGTACAGAATATAATTGCTTTTTTATCTTTCAAATTTCCAATTGGATATCCATAATTTCCCCATAACTGTTTAAATCTAAATGCCCAAGGTGGAGCTAGGACTTTGTCAATCCACCCTTCAACAATTGCAGGCATTCTAAAATTCCAAATTGGTGCGATCAAAACAATGGTATCACAAGTGTCTATTCTTTTTCTGTGATCTAATACAACATTATCTGGTTCTTCACCTGCGAAAACTGGATTAAATTTTTCTTTATAAAGATCTATAGTATCAATAGAATGACCTTTGTCTTTTGCAGTTTTTATAAATGTATCTCTTATTGCAGCATTGAATGATTTATCGTCATAGTGACCATAAATTAGAAATATTTTTTTCATATTAATTCTGTAAAACTGGAAATGCCTGTCGTACTTTTAAAAAATGCTTTTGATATTCCATTTTAGTACATTTATCTTCAACATATTCAATTTTGTTTTCTTCAACAATTTTTTTTGCTTCATCACTTTTAATTCCAAGCTGTAACCATAAAACTTTGGCTCCAATATTTACTGTATCTTTAGCAATATCTATTGCCTCCCTTGAGGGTCTGAAAACATCAACAATATCAATTTTTTCTTTAATATCAGTTATCTTGGCAAAAACTTCTTCACCTAAAATTTTTTCACCTTTTGCAGATGGATTAACTGGGTAAACTTTAAAACCATATTTTTGCATATATTTCATTACGATTGTTGATGCTTTCGTTGGATCGTTACTTACACCAATCATTGCAATAGATTTATATTCTGAAAGAATTTTTTTGATATTAGACATTATTTATTACTTTTAATTTTATCTTCACAAAATTTTTTTGCTTCTTGTTGTGTCATTGGTTGATCTAATTTTTGGCTTCCTGCCATACAAGCATCTGTGGCTCTTTTAAAATTGTGATCCCTGAAATCTAAAACCACATAAAGTCCAATAATTATTAAAATAACAATTATGAGGTTTTTTATTGTCATTTATTTTTCCATTTAGGTTTTCTTTTTTCTAAAAATGCTGAAATACCTTCTTTAGCATCCATTGCCATCATATTTAATGTCATCATTTTACTCGTATACGCATAAGCCTTCCTTAATGGCATTTCTAATTGTTTATAGAAAGCTTGTTTACCAATTTTTATAGTAAGATTTGATTTCGAAGCTATCTTTTTTGCAACTTTTAAAACCTCACCATTTAATTTTGATTTTGGATAACAGTCATTAATTAGACCAACTTCTTTTGCATACCTTGCTTTAATGGGTTCTCCGGTAAGCAACATTTTCATCATCGGTTTCCTGCTAATTTTTCTACTAACTGCCACCATCGGTGTGCTACAAAATAAACCAATGTTTACACCTGGTGTTGCAAATAATGCATCTTTGGTACTGAAAGCTAAATCACAACTAGCTACTAATTGGCATCCAGCAGCAAAAGCAGCTCCATGCACTTTAGCGATAACTGGTTTTCTGCCCTCTACGATTTGAAGCATTAATTTTGAACAAAGGTTGAATAATTTTTGATATTTTTCTCTTTTTTTTAAACCTCTTACTTCTTTAAGATTGTGACCAGCACTAAATCCTTTTCCTGCTCCCTCAAGAATTATTACTTTAATTTTTTGGTTTTTATCTAATTTTTTGAATACTGTAATTAGATCATTTAAATTTTTTGTAGATAGAGAATTATAAGTTTCAGGTTCGTTAATAATAACTTTAGCAATATCTTTGTTGAAATAGCTTACTTTAATATTCATTAGATTTAATCTAACTTACCTTCTTCTCTCATCTTTGCTCTAATTTTTGTAGCTGAGATTTCTTGAATTTCTTTAGAAAGTTCAATTTCTTCAATTTTATAACCCACACCTCTGCCATAACAAATATTCGTTATGTTTGGTACCATCATAATCTTAAATCTTCCTTCAAATTCAGGATTTAACCTGTCCTCGATATTTTTTTTAACTGTCTCAAAATCAAATGGATTATCATCTACTCCTTGAACATCTCTAATTTGAATACAAACTTGACCTGTTTTTTTTATTATTTCTTTAAATAAAGTGTAATGACCATCATGAAATGGCTGCCATCTTCCTAACATTTGTGCAGTTGGTTTTTTGTTGTCCCATTGATAAGACATTATTTTATCTCCTTTAATATTTGTGGTGCCCAATTTTTAGCATCTTGTGTAGTAACATGAAAGTCAAACTTATCTGGTTTTACAAACATTTTATTTGTATCATCAAATCTTCCTTCTTTAATTGTATCAACCCAAATAATAAAATCTGCAGGAAACAAACTTCTTGCTTGAGGGGTTGGGCAAATAAAGTCAGCAACGACAAAATTTCCATCATTTTTCAACTTAACCGCAAAGTCCGCCATTCTTTTAGCTTGTCTTTTTCTTCCCTCTTCAGAAAAATCCCAGTCATTGGCTTCTTTCCTCACCTCATCTGCATTTAGTCTTTTAGCATTTAGCATAGGCGCCAACTCATTTGCTAAAGTTGTTTTTCCGGAACCAGGTAAACCCATTATTAAAATTATTTTCATTTAATTCAAATTTTCTGCTACCCATTTATGAAACTGGTGGGTAGGTTGATCCATTACAGGAGAAAAATTTCCTCCATTATAAACTGGTGAATTTCTTCCCTCTTGCATCCCTTCAATTGCATTTATATCTTCTAACATAACATCTTTCCAGAATCTTGAATTTTCTTTTCTCAATTCTTTTAGCTCATCTCCATTAGCACTATTACTGCCAACATAATACATTTGCATATGCTCTCTAGTTTTGTTGATCGATATAGGTTCTAGCCAAAAAACATAAAAATGATCAATATGTAAACCAATCATTACATTTGGAAACAGAGCTACATATTCTGAATTTTTTAACATACCTTTTTCCCAGTTAGAAAAAGTATTAAATTTTTTATTTCCTTTGATTAGTTGATCATATTTTTTACTTCCTTGACCAGCAAATCTATTTGGTAAACCTTGAATATGATAATGATCATCAATATTAGAAACTTTATTTAATTCTGGGTGAATAGTTGGTAAATGATAACTTTCACAATAATTTTCTATAGCAAACTTCCAATTACAATTTACATCTAAATGAAAATAACCGTAATCATTTGAATGTACTATTAACCTCTGATCTGCTTTATTAATGAACTTAGACCACCTCTGTTCAAGAGGTTTGATATATTCATCAAAATCAATTTCATTGGAGTTAATATTTATAAAGATAATATCCATCCAAATTTTAGATTTAACTTCTTTAAGATGACTTTTGCTTTTATCAAAATTTTTTGACTGATGATTGTTTAGGCCTCCAATATGAGGTGTTGCTACCAATTTTCCTTTAAAATCATAGGACCAAGAATGATATGGGCATCTAATAACATTTCTTAAATTACAAGGTTTATCTAAAAGCTTAAACCCTCTATGACTACACACATTATGAAAAACTCGGATCTTCATATCCTTACCTCTAATCATAATTAATGGAATCCCGAGTAGATTGTATGGTTTAACATCTCCAGGACTAGGAATTGAACTGCCAACTCCTATTACTGTCCATTTATTACAAAAAATCCTTTCTTTCTCATAAACTAAATAATCTTCACTAGTGTAGCACTCATTTGGAAGGCCATTCGCGGCTTCAATTGGCTTTTTTACAGCCTCTAATTTTTTCGTATCTAAGATTTCAGAAAGGGTTTTATTTTTGTAATTTTGGTCCACAAAAAAAATTATCATGAGCATCATTTTTGGCAACCAATTTCGATCATAGGTAGCTGTTGAATTTCTTTGACAGCTTTTTTAAATAGGATAATTATTTGAAAAGATGAATTTTTCATTAGAAATTGGTCCTAACACTGATCTTGAAACAGTGCCTCCAGTAAGTGATGTATACATTACTATGCTGCCAGGTGGTGATTATAAAGAAACTGCTCAAAAGGCTACTGAGTTAGTTAAAAAGGGATTTAATCCCGTCCCTCACTTTCCAGCTAGATCTATGAAAGATGAAAATGAGCTTAAAGACTATGTGTTAAGGTGTAAAGATGGAGGTGTAAAACAAGCTTTAATTATTGGTGGCGGTAGAGAGCCTTCAGGAAAATTTGATAGTTCTTTTCAACTTTTAGAAACAGGTTATTTTGAAAAGATGAAGATAGGAATCGCTGGACACCCAGAGGGAAGTCCTGATATATCCGACTCAGATTTAGAAAAAGCTATGATAGATAAAAAGCCTTATGCTGATTATATAGTAACTCAATGGTTGCTTGATCCCCAGCCTATTATAGATTTTATCTCTAAACAAAGCGTACCAGTGCATGTGGGAATTACTGGGCCTCTAAAAATATCTAGCTTAATTAAGTTTGCTAATATTGTAGGAGCGAAAAATTCCTTAAACTTTCTTAAATCTAATTTTAGCAAGGCATTAGATTTATTGAAACCTAAAGACCCTAATGATTTAATTGGGAAAGTTAAATCGCATACTGATTTCTTCCACATTTATACATTCGGCGGCTTGAAGGAAACTAACAAGTGGTTGAAGGAGAATAGTTATGTCTAAAGAATTTGACTATACTAAACTAAAACATGTTACTTCTGTTGATCAATCAGATCGAGAAGTACCATATAATTTAAGACAAAGTGGGCCGACAAAAGTTGAAATGTTAATTTCAACTAGGGTAAGAAAATCACCTTATTGGCATTTATCAATGCAAGCAGGTTGTTGGAGAGCAACAGTCTACAATCGGATTTACCATCCAAGAGGATATGTAAAACCTGAAGATGGTGGAGCCATGGTAGAATATGATGCAATTGTAAATCACGTTACAATGTGGAACGTTGCTGTAGAAAGACAAATAAGAGTAAAAGGTCCTGATGCAGAAAAATTTACTGACTATGTAATAACAAGAGATGCAACTAAAATTTCACCTATGAGAGCTAGATATGTAATTTTATGTAATGCTTATGGTGGAGTTCTTAATGACCCTATTCTGCTAAGAATCTCAAAAGATGAATTTTGGTTTTCTTTGTCAGACTCTGACATTGGCATGTATTTACAGGGTGTAAATGCAGATCAAAGATTTAACTGTACTGTTGAAGAAATAGATGCTTGTCCAGTACAAATCCAAGGTCCAAAATCAAAAGCTTTAATGAAAGATTTATGTGGAGATCAAGTTGATTTTGATAACATGCCTTTTTATGGTTTAGCTGAAGTTAAAGTTGGTGGTAGGAGTTGTGTAATTTCTCAATCAGGTTTTTCAGGAGAGGCTGGTTATGAAATTTATTTAAGAGATGCTACTTTATATGCTGAAGATATGTGGAATGCAGTTCTTGAAGCTGGAAAAAAACATAAACTAATGGTTATTGCACCAGCTCACCATAGAAGAATTCAAGCAGGAATTCTTTCTTGGGGACAAGACATGGATCAACAGCATAATCCTTTTCAATGTAATTTAGGTTATCAAGTTTCACTTTCAGGTAAAGGTGAGTGGAACAAGAAAGCAGATTATGTCGGTAAAGCGGCTCTTGAGAAAATGAAAGAAGA
>CACKPP010000019.1 GCA_902602105.1 uncultured Pelagibacteraceae bacterium | reverse complement strand
ATTACTGTCTCAACATCAGCAAAATCTAAATTAATAATACCAGGTCTTACCATCAAATCAGTCACACTTTGAACTCCGTGCATCAAAACATTATTTGAAAGATTAAAAGACTCTTCAAATGTTGTTTGTTCATTTGCAATTTTAAACAAATTTTGATTTGGAATTACTATGATTGTATCAACATGTTTTCTTAACTCTTCTAATCCGATTTGAGCTCTTTGCATTCTCGACGGACCTTCATATAAAAAAGGAAGTGTTACAACACCAACAGTTAATATGTTTAATTCTTTTGCAGCTCTAGCGATGACATGTGCGGCACCAGTTCCAGTACCTCCACCCATTCCAGCTGCAATAAAAACCATATTTGCACCTTGCAAAACATTGACAATATCATTTAAAGACTCGTCTGCTGCGGCCTGACCAATATCTAATTTTGCACCAGCACCTAAACCTTTTGTTAAATTAAGACCAATCTGAATTTTTGATTTTGCTTTACTATGTTTCAGATCTTGTGCATCAGTATTTACAGCAATAAACTCAACTCCTTGCATTCCATTTTCTATCATTTCATTTATAGCATTCCCACCTGCTCCACCAACACCCATAACTAAAAGTCTTGGTTGTAACTCTTTTATTTCTGGCGTTTTAAAGTTAATTGTCATTTTATTATCCCCCGTTATTTGTTAAGTTGAAGCTCCCACTTAAGGCTAGCACGATTTAAATTTGCTTTTTTCTTTGCATTAACCTTAAATTTTTCAAAAACTGATGGTTCCCATATTTGAAATGTTTTACCTTGGCCAACAAACAATACACTATTTTTTATCTTTGCATGTTTTAATAATTTTGAAGTTAGTGTTATTCTTCCTTCACTATCAAACTGTAAATTAATACTTTCAGATAATATCGATGTTGCAAAATAATCTCTTTTTTCTTCAAAAGGATTTAATGAATCTATTGTATTTGAAATTTTTTCTATTCTATCTTGTGGCCATGCTTCTATTGATTGGTGGTTGAAAGATGGGTAACAAATTACTCCATTATACCCTAGATTAGATAAATAAGACCTATAACTTGCAGGCACTGATACCCTTCCTTTCTTGTCTAATTTGTTTTCGTAACTTGATAAAAACATAAACCATAATTTCTATAAACCCATATTTGGGAATATATGGGATATTATGGGTTTTTTATAATAGAGTCAATACCTTCCATTAAGGGTTATTTTGACTAATTATGAATAAAAAAAGTGAGTCAAAACGTGAACATTAGTTTAAAATTTTTGGAGAAAATTTGCCAGATGAACTATAAGCCGGGTTCTGTCATTTAAACTTATCATTTGTCTAGGCTCAAGATCACTCTTAAGCTCGAGCAACTAACCCTGATGACTAGCCAAGGATGGCTTTTAGTTTTTCAACAATGTCATCTCTACTTAGTCTTGCTCCCAGTGGGGTTTTCCAGCGTTCATTGTTACCAATAGAACCGGTGTGCTCTTACCACACCTTTTCACCCTTGCCATGTTATGGCGGTTTATTTTCTGTGGCACTATCCCTAGGGTTTCCCCCGCCAGGTGTTACCTGGCACTGTATCCTTGTAGAGTCCGGACTTTCCTCTTTAAATAATTAAAGCGATAAGTCGTTCATCTGGCAAGAGCAATTTATAATTTAATGATAAAATTACAAGGATAATTTTTTATGATTTTAAAAGATTTTTGCTTATTAAAAAACACTCTTGATCAATTTTACCATTTATTAATTTTTGTCTAAATTTTCTTTGAAATGCTAATACAAGTTTAAAACTATCATTTTTATATTCATTTAAAGAAATTTTAGGAAATCCAATATTATGTAAGTTTTTAAAAAATATCTTTTTCTCGTTTTTTTTTAATTTTAATAATCTGAATTTTTTTATCTTTTTTTCATTTAAATTATGCCAATGACATAGTTTTTTTTTTGCTAATTTACTCCAAGGAAATTTTTCACCAGGATCCTTTTTACGATTTGGAGATATATCAGAATGTCCTAATATATTTTTTTTCTTAATATTATATTTTTTTACTAAATATTTTAACAATTTTAAAAGTGAAGCAATTTGTTTCGAAGAGAATCTTTTATAACCATTTTCATGTCCTGGATTATTAATTTCTATGCCAATTGAATATTTATTAAGTGATTTGATATTTTTCCATTTAGAAACCCCAGCATGCCAAGCTATATATAAATCTGGTACCATATTTAATATTTGTCCCCTATTTTTAATAAAGTAGTGTGAACTTACTTTTGACTTTGAGTCACATAATTTTTTTATAGCATCAGATTCTTTTTTCATTCCAGTATAGTGAATGATTATAAACTTAATTAATTTTTTATTACGTTTTGGTAAATCAAAGTTTATTGAGTAATTAAATGACAAATTTAGGCCTGTTTTTAAGCTCATTTATAATAAATTCTTAATTTACTTTATAATTCTATATAATATAAGAACATCAATGATAAAAAGATTTGCAATAATTATAATTACAACCCTTGCGTTAACTTTAAATGTTAATGCTTCATCAGATGGAGAGCTTCTGATGAAAAAAAATCAACCTTCAGAAATTAAAGATTGTTTTGAAGGAGTAAACAGAGCTACTTTTGCTTTTAATCAGGCTTTAGATGGAGTGATATTTAAACCAATTGCAAGTGTGTATAAAAAATTTCCAGCTCCCCTTAAAAGTGGAGTAAGCAACTCTCTAGATAATTTATCAAATTTAGTAACTATCCCAAATAATTTGTTGCAAGGAGATCTAAAATTAGCAGGAATTAATACTGGAAGATTTTTAATTAACACTACAGTAGGAATTCTCGGTTTAGTTGATGTTGCTCAACATATTGGCATGCCCGAATATGAAAAGGAAGATTATGGACAATCATTAGCCACTCTTGGAGTTGGTCCAGGTTGTTATTTGGTTTTACCAGTTTTAGGTCCTAGTACAGCTAGAGATACTTTTTCATCAGCTGCAAATTTTCTTGGTGGAGATGCTTGGTATAATGTAACAGTAAGAAACGATACTCATTATTTTAGAGATGTTGATTATTATAGTTCAAAAGTTACAGGAGGAGTTGATTTCAGAGCTAAAAATTATGATTCCATTGATAATCTTAAGGAAAATTCTATAGACTTTTATGCTTCAGTCAAAAGTCTTTACTTACAGGATAGACTTCAAAAAATAGCCAATACAAGAGAAATTACCAACACTCAAGATGACAGTGATTGGGAAGAAATCGAAAATAATTAAATTTCAGTAATAACTTATGAAATCAAATAGATATTTATTTTTTTTCTTATTATATTTTTTAAGCATTAATCCTAGCCATTCTATTGAACCAGATGTATTTGTTCAATCTACAGTGAATAGAGCTTCTCAAATATTGTCAGAAAAAATTTCTAAAGATGATAAAGTTAATAAATTAAAAATAATTGCTTTAGAAACAGTAGATATAAAAGGTATTGGTTTTTATACATTAGGTCCTACGAGAAAAAGTTTAAATGATGATCAAAAACAAAGATATATTAAACTATTCGAACAATATTTTTTAAAAAGTTTTTCAAGTAGATTGGCGGAGTATACAAATCCTGAAATAGATGTTTTTGGAAAAGAGATTTTAAATGAGAATTATACAATTGTTAATTCTCTACTTAAAGGGACTAGCGAAAGACCAGAGGTAAAAATTAATTGGAGAATATATACAAAAAATCCAGACAATCCTCTAATAAGAGACTTAATTATAGAAGGCTTAAGCTTAGCCAGAACACAAAAAGAAGAATTTTCGTCAATATTAAGTTCTAACAATGGTGATATCAATGCTTTGTTTTCAACTTTACAAAAGTTTGCAGATAACTGATTTAGATTTGGTGGGCCCGCCAGGACTCGAACCTGGGACCAATACATTATGAGTGTACTGCTCTAACCAACTGAGCTACAGGCCCTTAAATAAGTTAACTTCTACATCAAATATTAAAATTATCAAACAAATATGTTTTGTTTAGTTATTGATAAGCTTTATATCACTTCCAGTAATGCACGAAAAAATATGCCTCAATATATTTACATTGTTAAAATTAATATTTGATTTATTTTTACAATTATTTTTTGATTTAATGAGATTAAAAATTAATCTTTTTTCATCAGTTGTTTTAGACATTATCCAATTATGATCGCTTTGGAATACTACAAATGAATTTGGATCATTTTTTTCAATAAATTCAATTGTCTCTGATATTTTTTTTAATGTACAGAAATATGCAGATTTATAACCCTCAATATTTTTTTTGCCTGGAAAACTTTTATATGAGCAGTCGGTATCAGTAATATAGGGCCAATGAGGAGACATATGATGCACAAAATAAAATGATGGTTTATTTATTTCGTCTCTATGCTTATCAAGATATTTTACTAATCTACCCATTCCATCATTTAATTTAAAAAAAAAGTTTTTGTTAAAATCAAAATTAAAAATATGACCAAAATTAATTACAATTTGAATAATTGGTGTTTGCCTTAAAAAATTTATGTAAAGATACGTATCTATTAATTTATTTTGATCTTTATTTAAACAATACCTCAAATTAAACTTCGGACAATAAGCAAAGAAATTTCCAATCCATTTAAAATCATATCCTAAATTTTCTAAATTATAAATTAAATCTGATTTAAAATTTTTTCTTAATAGTGTAGGAAATAAAATTTTTGTTTTATCTTTTAACTTTCTATCTTTAGTAAAAATTTCATCAAGGTAAAATATTGCGGACATTCCATGGGTCGTATTATCATATAAATTAACTGTATTATAAAAATAATTGTAATCTTGCTCTTTAAATTCTTTTAAGTAATTTTGTAGACTCACATCATAATTTTTTTCAAAACCATCAATAGGTTGCATTCCATCTAGAATAAAAAAATAAATATTTTGTTTTTCATTTTTAAATTTATCTGGAAAATAAATTTTATCGTTGTCGCCAGAGTGTGAAATCTGAGTGCCTTTATCTTGAATAACTATTTGAGATAAATTATAAGAAAAGGATATTAAAAAAAAGATATTAAGAAATCTCTTAAAAAATTCATTTTTTTTATAAATTAAAATAGAAGTTATAAATAATAAAATTACTAAAATTATCAAACTAGATTCAGAAGATAATTCACGTCCTATAATGTTAAATTTAAAAATATCTTTAATAAAAAGATTTAAAAGATTGTGTTTAAATAATATCCAATTAATGGTTACTATTATTAAAAGAGATTCATAAAAGTTTATTTTTTTAAAAATAGACTTCAGCAAATAAGCAAAAATTATTAATATTACGGCAATAGAAATAAATAATACATAAAAATTGATGCCAATGATTATATCAATTTCTTTTATATTGTTTTTTAAAAATTCTAAAAATGGAAGAGTGAGTATGGCCAAAGATAATATTAATTTTTTTGAATTTTCACTTTTAAGCATAAATCTTTAAAATGTTTTTTTACTATATTTATTTCAAATTTAAGTTAGAAATATGATATATATTCTTTAAATTATTTAAAATGAAAATAAAAATTTTTTACTCTTCTTTGATTATATTTTTAAGCTTTTCAAATCAAGCTTATGCTTATTTAGACCCAGGAACTGGAAGTATAATTCTACAAGCTATACTAGGATTTATTGCTGCCTCTTTAGCTACTTTGTCTTTTTATTGGAATAAAGTAAAAAACTTTCTTTGTAAATTACTGAAAAAAAATAAAAAAAGTGAGCATAATTGAATTTGAGCCAGGTTCTTTTAGAGATCCTGCAGGAAAAATTTTTTATCATAATGACAAGGTTTATAGAGTCCTTAATTATGAAGGAGAAAAAAGATTTAAATTTTTAGAGGAGAGTAAAATTCTTAGAGACTCAATTTCTAAAAATTTTTTAATTGAGTCCAGTAAAAAAACTGGAAATGAATTAAATTTAAAAGAGTTCAGCGAAAAAATAATAATTGAACACAAAAGATTAGATTATATTTCCTATCCATTTGAATGGTCTTTTGATCAATTAAAAGATGCAGCAATTCACCATTTAAATTTTCATATATATTTACTTAATAATAATGCAAACATGATAGATGGTAGTGCTTACAATATTCAGTTTAATAGTTTCAAACCAATTTTTATAGACATGTTATCAATTAAAAAATATGAAGATGGAGAATACTGGAGCTCTCACAAGCAATTTTGTGAAAATTTTTTAAATCCACTTATTCTTAAATCAAAAAAAAATATTGATTTTAATAATTGGTTCAAAGGAAACCTGGAAGGTATTACTACAAAAGATTTGAATTCAATTTTGAGCCTTAAAAATAAAATTTCTTATAATATTTTTACTCAAGTTGTATTGTTAAATTATTTTGAGCGTAAAGCGATTGAAAATAAAAAGATTGATTTAAACAAAATTAATAAAAAAAAATTTCCAAAACGTTCTTTTCTATCAATGTTAATCAATATGAGAAATTTTATACTTTCTCTCAATTTAAAAAAAAGCAAAACTATTTGGGATGATTATTCATCAAACAATACTTACAAGACAGAAGAAGAAAATTTAAAAAAAAAAATTGTTATAGAATTCGCAAGTAAATATAAATTCAATTCTTTAGCTGACTTAGGATGTAATGATGGTGTGTATTCAAAAATTTGTTTAGATAATGGTTGTAATTCTGTAGTTGGATTTGATTACGATTTAAATGCAATTAATAATGGATATAAAATGGCAAAAAAAGAAAAATTAAATTTTCTACCACTCTATTTTGATGCCTCAAATCCAAGTTCTAATATAGGTTGGTCGCAAAAAGAGAGAAAAGGTTTTGTTGAAAGAAATAATTTTTCTGGAATGATTGCACTTGCATTTGAACATCATCTCGCAATAGCAAAAAATATCCCATTAGATCAGGTAGTAAAATGGCTTGTACAAATAGCTCCGCAGGGTTTAATTGAATTTGTTCCTAAAAGTGATTTCACAATTAAAAAAATGTTAAATTTAAAAGGTGATATATTTGCTGATTACAATGAAAAAAATTTTAAAAATCTCTTACAAGCTAATTCAAAAATTATCTCAGAAACAAAAATCAATGAAAGTGGTAGAAAAATTTTTGAATTCAGCACGAGATAAATGGTGGGCCTTGTAGGTTACGCTCCTACTACCTTTCGCATGTCAAGCGAACACTCTACTATTGAGCTAAAGGCCCTTTTAACTTAAAAAATAAATTATGTTATAAAAGAATTATGAAAGAAAAAACTAATTATTTTTAAAAATATTTGTATCCATATCAGATGCATAATAAATTGAAAAAGTTATCCAGAAAAGATTTGCATTAAAATCTGCAAAAAATGATCCTCCAGGCAATATAGGGATAAAATAAGTTAATAAATATGCAAAACAACTTATTTGAAGTATATTTTTTTTTATTATCATCTTCTTATAATTTTTGAAAATTAGATAAAAAATAATTGATAATATTACCAGTGTTCCAAAAAACCCATGCTCAGATAATAATTCAAAATAAATTTGATGAGGGTGAGTATTACATACATATTTCATTTGGTTTTCATCAATTTTTTTTTGACAACTTTCAATTCTATAATTTTTATTTCCTACACCAAAAAATGAATGATTCTTAAACATCTGAAAACCAGACTCATAGAGTTTAAAATAAATATAATTATTTCTTTTTTCTTTGTTTGCTAATCTTTCTATCATGTCATTGTAATATCTATGTTTTAAATTATTTTTTTGTTGTGTCGTTAGGAATAAGTTACTAGCTATAAAAATAATACTTGCTAATGATATAATAAAAAAAATTTTATAATTTAGTTTAATTTGTTTACTTAAAAAAAATAAAATTAATAATCCAAAAAATAATTTTAACGTATTAGATCTTTCTCCGGTTATAATTATACAAATAGTCGTTAGTATTACAAAAGAAAGAATTAATATTTTTTTAAGATTAGATTTATTTTCAAAATTTAATAACAAAAATCCAATTAATATAAAGAAGAAACCATTTAAAAAAGTTCCAACAATCTCCTCATCTTTAAAAAAACTAACAATTCTTTTTGGATTTTCTGACTCAAAACCTAAAATATTTTTTCCAAAATAAAACTCAAAGAGTACATCACCCAAAAGAATTACAAATATCAAAAGCCAAAATTTAAATATATTGTTAAAACTACCTAATTTTAAAAATAAATAATTTACTGAAATAAATAATATTATATATCTTATAAAACCAAAATTTCTTTTAAAACTAGTTTCAAAATCAATAGAAATAAAAGAATTAAGGATCAAATAAGCATAAAATGCTAATAATAATAATACAGTTTTTTCTTTCATTAAAAATGAATAGTCTTTATTGGAAAAAATAATTATTGTACCAAAAACCAAAAGTAGAATTGTCATTAAAGAAATTGCAGGACCGACTAATATAGAAATAGGAATTATCGAAAAAAGAACAAAAAAATAGTAATCAAAAATTCTTTTACTAATCATAATTGTTAAGTTTTAAATTTTCACAAATAAATCTTTTTGATTTATGCACTGTATCCTCTCTAGAATCAATAATTTATAAATTATTATAGTTTTAAGACTTGAAAATTATTTTTTTAACTTTCTAAAAAACTTTTTAGTTGTTTTGATCTACTAGGATGCTTTAATTTTCGAAGAGCTTTCGCTTCAATCTGTCTTATTCTTTCTCTGGTAACAGAAAATTGTAAGCCTACTTCCTCCAATGTGTGATCGGTATTCATACCAACTCCAAAACGCATCCTCAATACTCTTTCTTCTCTTGGAGTAAGTGTTGATAAAATTTTTGTAGTTGCCTCTCCCAAGTTAGACTTAATCGCTTGTTCAAGTGGAGCAAGGGCTTTTGTATCTTCAATAAAATCTCCTAAACTGCTATCTTCCTCATCACCCACAGGTTTTTCCAATGAAACTGGTTCTTTAGAAATTTTTAAAACTTTTCTGACTTTCTCTAGTGGCATTCTTAATTTTTTTGCTAATTCTTCAGGAGTAGCTTCTCTACCAAATTCACTTAATATTAGTCTTTGGGTTCTAACAATTTTATTTATTGTTTCAATCATGTGTACTGGTATTCTAATAGTTCTGGCTTGATCAGCTATTGATCTAGTTATTGCCTGACGTATCCACCAAGTTGCATATGTTGAAAACTTATATCCTCGTCTATATTCAAACTTATCAACTGCTTTCATTAAACCAATATTGCCCTCTTGAATTAAATCCAAAAACTGTAGACCTCGATTTGTATATTTTTTTGCTATAGAAATTACTAATCTCAAATTTGCTTCTACCATCTCTTTTTTTGCTATTCTTGACTCTTTTTCACCTTTCTGAACTCTACTAACTAATTTTTTAAAGTCTGTTACAGAAATTCCTAATTTGTGACTAATTTCAATTAATCTCTCTCTTATATTTTTAAATTCATCTTTGTTTTTTGTAAAAAATTGTTTCCAGGCAGGGTTAGTATCTAAAAATTTTTTTAAATTTGGATTTATTTCATTGCCTATATAAAATTTAATAAATTCACTTCTCGATATTTTATTATCCATAGCTAATCTCAAAAGATTTCCTTCAAGAGAAATTATTTTTTTATTTTCGATATAATGTTTTTGAACCAATTCTTCTAAAACTGAGGGTGACAACTGTAAAGATTTTATCTTATTCAAAATATCATTTACAATTTTATCATAGTTCTTTTCTTTAGATGAAGAAAAGGTTTCTGAATTTAAAACACATTTTAGCTTTTCATTTTGGTACTTGATTAATTTATTATATTCTTTTGTAAGATCGAAAATTGTTTTTAAAACTTTTGGTTTTATTTCTGTTTCCATCGCCGCTAAGGTTGGATTAAAATCATCATCAGTTTCATCATTAGAATTTTCATCTTTTTCATTTTCTCCAGCATTTTTTTGTTTAGCACTAGGGCCAGTAGACTCATCTTCCATATAGTTAGTATCAATGTCTATAATTTCTCTAACTAAAATTTCGTCCTTTTGTAATTTTTCATTCCATTCAAAAAATTGTTGTGCTGTAATTGGACTTTGGGATAAGGCTATAAGCATAACATCTTTCCCAGCTTCAATTCTTTTTGCTATAGCAATTTCACCTTCTCTGGAAAGTAATTCAACACCTCCCATTTCACGAAGATACATTCTTATTGGATCATCACTTTTTTCGATTGTTTTTCCCTCTTCTTTAGAAGAAGTATCTTTTTTTCTTAGTGTCTTGTAATCAGATTTTTTTTCTACAAGAATAATACTATCATTTAGAATGTGAATAAAAGCTTGTGATAAGTTTTGGTCAGATAGATTTCTTTTTCCTAAAGATTTACTTAATTCATCATAAGTTATAAACCCTCTATGGGTTCCTCGACCCATAAGTCTAGCAAATGATTTTGTAATTATT
>CACKPP010000018.1 GCA_902602105.1 uncultured Pelagibacteraceae bacterium | reverse complement strand
ATCTGAAGATTTTAATTTAATCACAGGAAATTAATACAATTTAATTTGTATTGATTAAAGTAAAATTTTAAATAATCATCAGATATAAGTATGAAAATTGAATTATCAAATAATAAAGTTTTTTTTGAAAAAGAAGGTTTAAAAAAAGAAATACACCCTTTCTGGTTAAGAGAGAGGGTAAATGAGGAGTCTTTTGTTGATAAAACTACTCAGCAAAGATTATTTGATCCAACTGAATTAAAAAAGAACATAGAAATCAAAAAATTAAATCTATCGGAAAAGTTTTTAGAAATTAGTTTTAATGATGGTGTTAAAACTAAGTTAGCAATCCAGAGTATTCTTAAAGAATTTTCAAATATAAATGACATTAAATTTATCAAAAAAATTCAGTGGGACTCATCTTTGAAAAATATAAATTATTTTGATTTTAAAGAAAATATTTTCGAAGAAAAAATAATGTATGATGCACTAATTAATTTTTATAAATATGGTTTTATTATATTTAAAAATGTTCCGGTTCAGAATAACTTTATAGTAAACTTTGCAAATTCCATTGGCAGCGTTAGACGAACTAATTTTGGTGAATTTTTTAATGTTAAATCAAAACCAAATCCAAATGATTTAGCTTATACTTCTTTGGCATTAGCACCACATACTGATAACCCATATAGAAACCCAGTTCCTTGTATACAGTTACTACATTGTATTGAAAATAAAGTTAGTGGAGGTCTATCAACTTTAGTTGACGGCTTCACTGTTACAGAAAAACTTAAAAAGAACTTCTCTGATTATTATAAAATTTTGACAGAAATTAAAGTGCGATACCAATTTATAGATAAAAATATAATTCTAGAAGATTGGGCTGAAATGATACAGTTAGATGAAAACAAAAAATTTAAACAAGTCAGATTTAGTCCAAGACTAGATTTTGTTCCTTTAATGGATAAAAAAAAATTAGAGTTATATTATTCTGCTAGAGCTAAAATATCTGAGTTATATAATTCTAAGCAATATCGAATTGAATTTAAATTAAATCCAGGAAATTTACTTATGATGGATAATTATAGATTACTTCATGGGAGAACTGCTTATGACGCTAATGAAGGTCAACGATATTTACAAGGTTGTTATATTGATTACGACAGTACTGAAGGAAAGTTAAAACATTTAAAAAGAAAATTTAACTTTTAAAACAATTATTGACTAATATCGCCATTAAAATCCACATTACAAATACTTCACCATTAGTGAAAGAGTAATCGGCTCCAGCAAAACCAGCTATAAAATTTATTGCATAAATTATAATTGTAGAAACAACTAAACTTACAATTAAATTTATTAGACCAGTTATATATTTCATAGGTAAAGCTTATATATATTTGTCACTAAAGCAATTCAAAAAATTAATGTTCTTCTCTATATTTACTGTGGCAAGCTTTGCAGTTGCTCCACATAAGTTGGGCAAGTGTTCCCTTTATATCATCTGAGTCCTCAATAACTTTAGTTAACTCAATCATATCCGATGAGGCTTTACTCATTAAGTTATTAAAATTTTCTTTATCCTCCCAAATTATTGGTAGAGCTTCTGTATTAAAACCTTCTTTTGTATTTTCAGGAAAATACTTTATTAGACTTTTATAGTTTTCACTCATTTCTAACATCAGTTTTTTAGCTTTATCAAAATCTCCTTTTGATGCAAATGTTTGGACTTTTTTAGCTGTACTATAATTTTTACTAAATAAAGCTTGTCTACCCTTGATAATTTCTTCGACTGATAGCTCTGCATTTGAAGGAAGTGAAAAAGTAAATAAAATCAATATTAAGGAAATATATTTTAATGCAACTATGCTATATTTTAGAATCATATGAATTTGTTAAATACAGTTAAAGATTATGGTCTTATTTCAAAAATATTCCACTGGATAACTGCCGCAGCTCTATTTATACAAATACCTTTGGGCTTTTACTTAGTCGATCTAGATTTTGGAGAAAAAAAAATAACAATTGAAAGTGTTCATGTTGTTTTAGGTTTATCTATATTCTACATTATTTTAGTTAGACTGATTTTTAAACTTTTTAATTCTACACCTAAACTTGGAAGTAGTATTTTTCCAGGCCAAAAATTTATTGCTAAATTAAATCATATATTCTTATATCTTGCAGTTTTCACAATAACAATTTCAGGTGTTCTAAAAAAATTATTTAATGGAGAAAAGCTCGATTTATTTTTTTTTGATCTAGAAATTAAAGATAACTTTGATTTAGCTGAATTTTTTTATGAAATACACATTTTAAGTAATTACACACTAATAGGTTTGATATCACTGCATATTATAGCAGTAATTATCCATAAAATTTTGTTTAAGGAAAATTTACTTAAAAAAATTCTATAAAATTATACAAATTAATTTATCTTCAAAATTCATAATTTTTTTATATTTAAGATCTATTTCTTTCAAACCTTCTAAGATTTCATTACCAGATAAGCTCAATAGAATAGATATGAACTTATTTTTAATCATATTTAAGTACTTGGTTTTAATGATTCTTACTTTAAAGATAAACTTTTTTTTTATTATTTTAGGATAAAGTCTCTTAATCATTTTTATTATTTTTTTATCCCGGTTAAGAGAAATCTTAAGTTTAGATTTCATTAACTTAAATGTAGGTATTTCATTTTTACTTGGATCTAAAGTAAGTATAAAAACTTTGCCTCTATCACTCAAATTTTTTTTTGATAACTCTAATATTTTTTTAATTTCATTTAAATTTAGTAAATGGATTGTTTGTTTAATTAAGATTAAATCAAATTTTTTTTTATTTGTTGAAAAAAACTTTGATACATTTATTTTTTTAAAATTAATTCTCCTATCTTTATCCTTATGATCAATTATATCAATACCAAGTGGTTTATTTTTTAACTTTAATCTTGATCTCAAATTACCCAAAATTTTTCCTCTTCCACATCCCACATCTAAAATTTTAGAATTTGAATTAAGCTTTATATTTTTTAATAAAAAATTATTAAATGAATAAATATAATCTTGAGATGAAAGCCAAGTTTTATTATCCCAATTTTTAATGACAGTTAATGTCATATTTTTTAAGCCTCCAATAATTATATGGCCATGGTGTTAAAAAACCAACAATAAGCATTAAAGGTATAACCCACCATGTTAATATCGCTCCACCGGTTAAAAAATAATCAGTTAAATTCATCGTAGTTTCCATGCTTATCATTGAAATGAAACTCATACCTAGAGCTGTTTTTAAAGCTTTTCTAAATTCTAAATTTTGACGAATTAAAATAATTGTTTCAAGTATTATACTTGTAATCAATCCATTGATGATTGCTAATATCATAATAACTAAAACAGGAAATGGTATTTTTGTTAGCTGAAAAAATAAGATTGTTCCAAAATCTCCAATTGAACATCCTAGAAGACACCAGGCAGTATTTTTTGCACTTTGTTTCCATGTATGTTTACTTAGCCAGTCAAATGTAGTGGTTTCCATACTATTATGATAATGTTTAGTTATGATTTTTAAACAAGTATTTGATCAAAAATCTAGTACTTACACATACTTAATTGCCTCATCTAAAGGTAGAGAGGCTTTAATTATTGATCCAGTTTTAGAAAATGTAAATGAATATATAAATTTACTGAAAGAATTAGATTTAAAATTAGTTAAAGTAATTGATACACATATCCATGCAGATCACGTCACAGGTGCTTCTAAGCTTAAAAATATTACAAAATGCTCAACAATTATGGGTGACCATACTCCAGCAGATACTGTAGAAATAAAAGTTAAAGATGATGAATATATAATTTTAGATAATCTTAAAATAAAAGCTATGTACACACCAGGTCACACTTCAGATAGCTACAGTTTTTTAATGGATAATTATCTTTTTTCAGGTGACACATTATTAATAAATGGAACTGGTAGAACAGACTTTCAAAATGGTAGTGCAAAAGATGCTTACAATTCAATATTTAACAAACTTTTAAAACTACCAGATGAAACTCTTTTATATCCTGCTCATGATTATAAGGGAGAAAAAGTAAGCACAATAGGCAAAGAAAAAAAGCAAAACCCAAGGTTACAGGTAAATAGTATTGATGAATATGTAGATATTATGAATAATCTAAATTTAAAAAAACCAGCAGAACTTGAAACAAATATTACTAGAAATATAAATTTAGGTGTTTAATTCTAAATTGAGGAATTAATGGCTTCATAAATTAAATCCTTAGTAGTCTCACCAATACTTCTATAAATTTCATTATTATCCTTAAAAATTAAAAGCGTAGTTTGATATTGTACATCAAATAATTTAGCAATTTCTTTATTTGAAACGTCAAATGTGAAATATTCGACATTATTAAATTCATTTTTTGCTTTTTCCAAAACTTTCATTTGGCTTGCGCAAGATGAACAGTATTTAATCCAAGAACTCACTATTACAACCTTTCCTTCAGATTGAGCTTTATCAAATAATTCTTTGGTAAAAGTTGTTTCTTTTGCATTAGCACTTAAAGCAAATATACATAAAATAAATATAAAAAATTTTTTCATCAGTAATTTATATAACAAATATTATAAACCAGTAAGATGCTAATCCTGAAAATATTGTCGCAATTATATTTCTTGAGAAAATTCCAATTATTGTTGCAATTACGGCTGCAATAATTTTTGGATTATCCTCAGTTAAAATTAATCCTGAATTATCTAAAAAGATAGCTGGAAAAATAATGGCTGGAAATATTGCTGATGGTACATAAGACAAAACCTGTCTAACTCTATCATTAAACATTTCTTTTTTTATTAATGCTATCATTGAAAATCTCGTAAGATAAGTAATCAATCCACAATATATTATTAAAGCCCAATTACTCATTTGTTTTAATCATTTTTGTTAATATCATGGCTACTAATAAACCTGTTAAGCCAGCTACTATTGCGTAAGCTTTAAAAGGAATATAATTATAACCAACTGTAGCTACAAATCCTGAAACGATTATCACAATAACATTTATAAATTTTCTAAAGTCATTAACTAAGAGTGCTAAAAATGTTAAAGGAACAGCAAAACTTAAACCAAGTTTTTCCGGTATTGACGCACCTAATATGATTCCTAAAAAAGTAGTTGATTGCCAAATCACCCAACATGTTGCACCAGCACCAATTAAATGAAAATATCTATTTTGATCTTTATTTTTTTTTAAATACTCATTTGATATTGCGTACGCTTGGTCAATTAAGAAATATGAAATAATAATTTTCCAAATTAATTTTAAATCAGATAAATGTTCAGATACAACAGCTCCATAAAGTAAATGACGTGAGTTAACAGCACCAACTGAGCTTATGATTACTAGAGAAGAAGCTCCTCCAGAAAACAATTGTAAGAGGACTATTTGAGAAGCCCCACCAAAAACTATTAATGACATTCCCATTGTTTCTAATGGACTAAATCCAACGTCAATCGCTAGAACTCCAAATATAAGACCAAATGGGATAACTGGTATCATTAACGGACTCACATCAATAATACCCTTTAAAAAAATTTTGAAATTACTCCTCATTTTTAAAAGTCTTTTATTAGAAGCAAACTATATGATCAATATGTATTGGTCTTTTTATTCCAAATTTTTCATCTACCTCGTGTTGATGAATATGATGTGAATGAACAAATACTGGTATTAAGGTGTTGCTAGGAGTTTTAAGAGTATAAATAAAGTTAGTTCCTCTAAATTTTCTATCAACTACTTCTAATTTTAAATTACTTTTATCGTCATGTTCTAAATCTTCAGGCTGAAGAAGTAGTTGTACATTTGATCCTTCTTCGTAATGTTTAATAAAATTTCCTTCAATGGTTCCTAGATCCCAACTTTCTAAGGTATTTTTCCCTGTTACTTTTGCTGGAATTAATATCCCTCTGTTTAAAAAATTAACCACCTCTACTGAATTTGGAAAGTGATAAACTTTATAAGGATCATCAAATTGTTTTAGTTCCTGATTTATAATTATCCCACATTTTGAACCTAAATAAAAAGCTTCATAAGAGTCATGAGTAACTATAATTGTAGTAATCTTTAATTTATTTAATATTTTTTTTAATCTCACTTGTATTTCTTCCTTAAAACTTTGATCAACATTAGACAACGGCTCATCTAATAAAAGCAGATCAGGTTGGGTTATTAAAGATCTTGCAAGTGAAGCTCTTTGAGCTTCTCCTGCGCTAATCTGGTGAGGATATTTATTTAAAATGTGAAAGATATCAAGCAAATCAACTATTTCTTTTAGAGTTATTTTTTTTTCCTTTTTTTCTTTATTTCTTTCAGCACCCAATAAAATATTTTTTTCAACAGTATAGTGTGGGAATAAACTATTATCCTGGAAGGCTAGAGATATATTTCTATTTTCTGGTTCTATATTAATTGTTTTTGAAGATAATGTTTTGTTATTTAATTCAATTGATCCATTGTTTATCTTTTCTAATCCAGCAATAGTTCTAAGGATTGTAGTTTTTCCAATACCAGAAGGACCTAAAAGACATACAACATCACCTTCATTTTTTATAGAAAAAGATACATCTTTAACTTTGATTTTACCACTTACACTAAAATCAACATTTTTTACTTCAAAAAAATTTTTAGTCATTTGACTCTCTTAATATATATTTTGATGTAATTATAATAAATAAACTTGCAATTAAAATTAAAAATAATGAAGGCACTGCAGCAGCCTCTAGTAAATCCTCAGATGCAGAAATATATGCTGTAGTTGCAAAAGTTTCAAAATTAAAAGGTCTTAATATAAGAGTTACAGGTAATTCCCTTACAATTTCTAGAGATATTAAAATAACAATAAATAAAAGAGAATTTCTTAAAAAAGGAACATGTATATTCATAAAAGTTTTTCTTTTTGAAAAACCAAGAAGATATGCACTTTCATCTACTGAAATATTAATTTTCTCATAACCAGATTTTATTCCATTAAAAGCTAAAGAATAGAATCTTACAAAATAAACTAAGACTAATCCAAAAATTGAACCAATAAACAATTTTTTAATAGATAAAAAACCAAATGACTTAATTATATTTTCATCAAACCAAGCAATAAAAGTTATAAAAGCAATTGCCAAAATTACTCCAGGAATTGCATAACCAGAAATTGATAAAGTGGATAAAATATTTAAAGTTTTGTTATTAGAAACTCTATTGCCATAGTTTGATACTAAAGAAAATATAATAAGTACCAAACTAGATAAAAAAACTAAATAAAGGGTATTTAATAAAAGGTCAATTATTTGGAGATCAAATAAGTTTTCTGGAAATTTAATCGTCCAATATAACATTTGGCTTAATGGAAATAAAAAACTCATGAAAAATACAAAAAAACATCCTATAAATGCTAACATTGCCTTATTGCCAGAAAGTTCTAATTTTTCTTTCTGTTTAAAACCACCCCTAGAATTGAAATGATATTTTGCTTTTCGCCTAGATAAATTCTCAATTACAAATAACGAAAATATAAATAATAATAAGAAAAAAGATATTCGGTTTGCAAATGCTAAATCATCAAAAGTTATCCAAGAATTATAAATGCCAGTAGTTAAAGTATTAATTGAAAAAAAATCTACTGCTCCAAATTCTGCTAAGGTTTCCATAGCAACCAAAGATAATCCAGCAACTATTGCAGGTCTCGCAGCTGGTAATATAATTTTATAAAACGATTTAAATTTCGAAAAACCTAGATTTTTTCCTAAATCTATCAAGTTTTGTGATTGATATAAAAAAGATGCTCTTACGAGAATATAAACATAAGCAAATAAAGAAAAGCTAATGGATATTATTGCTCCAAACATTCCATCAAACTTTGGAATACTTTTATTGTAATTTGCGTCACCAAATAGGTTTTTCAAAATAGTAAAAGCAGTTCCATAGTTTTCAAAAAAAGCTGTTAAAGAGTAAGCGTAAATATAAGGAGGAACTGCAAATGATAAAATTAATGCCCATTTAAAAAAATTACTACCTGGAAATTTATAAAAAGATACTAAGTAGGCTGTTCCAGTGCCTAATAGAAATGTAAAAATTAATACTGAGATTAATAATGCAACTGAATTAAAAATATACTCTATTAAAAAAGTATTTTTTAAAATCTCATAGTAATTAGATGTACTTTCAAAGAAACTTGTAAATACTGTAATAATTGGAATTAATACAAAAATAGAAATTAAAAAAGAACTAAGATACCAGCTATTGAATTTCATATTATAATCCGCCTTATAAATGAAAAAAGTAAAGTGTCCACAATAAATCCCCATTTACTATGGACACTATTTAAGAAAATCAAAAATTAAATACTTTTAGGATATGCGGAACCTCCTTAGTTTTAATTTGAGACATTTTTCTTTTATTTATTCTTTCATTGATCTTTTTACACTCCTGTAAACATGGGGAACATGTACTGGAAGATTTATTTAAATCAACTTCTGACATAAATTTTTTTAGTTTTTTCACTTGTTATTTCCATCCAGCAGCTGTCATTACTTCTAATGCAGCAGCTTGATTTTTTCCATAAGAAGCTAGTTTAGTTTTCATATCTTGTTGAAAATCTAATCCTAAGTTATTTACTACTAATGGATTTGGTGAAACACCATCAATCATTGGAAACTCAAATGTATTGTTAGTGAAGTGCTCTTGAGATTGCGGAGTTAATAAAAACTCTACAAGTTTAACAGCATTATCTTTATTAGGTGATCCTTTTACTAAAGCTGCACAACTAACATTCATGTGCGTTCCTCTACCATTCTGATTAGGAAAGAAAGCTTTTACTTTTTTAGCAGCTGCTTGTTGCTCTGCACCTTTTTTACCAGATAACATAAGTGCTAAGTAATAAGTGTTAGCTACTGCAATATCAGCTTCTCCTGCTGCTACTGCCATGATCTGAGCTCTGTCATTTCCTTTAGAGTCTCTAGCCATATTTGCAACAACTCCTTTTGCCCATTCAGCTGTAGCTTTTTTTCCGTTATTTTCAATTAATGAAGCTACAAGAGATTTATTGTATATGTTGCTAGATTTTCTTATTACTAATCTTCCTTTCCACTTAGGATCAGCTAGACCTTCATAACTCATTCCAGATAATTCAGCACCAGTAACTCTTTCAGGTGAATAATAAATTATTCTAGCTCTTTTTGCTATTCCAACCCATTTGCTTGTTCTAAAATTTTTTGGAACGGCAGCTTTAATAGCTGCTGATGTTAAGCCACCTTGAAGATGACCTTTGGCATCCATAGCACCACATCTTCCAGCATCAGCAGTGATGTAAAGATCTGCAGAAGAGTCAGCGCCCTCTTCGATTATTCTTTTTTCTAAAGCACCTGATTTTCCATTTATCAGATTAACTTTAATTCCAGTCATGCTTGTAAACTTAGAATAAAGCTCAGCATCTGCTTTATAGTGTCTTGCATTAAAAACATTAACTTCATTTGCAACAGCAATTGCTGATACAAATAAAGATGTGATCAATGCTAATATTGTTACTCTTTTCATTTATTTTCCTTTTCTCCGCACATGATTTAATTGAAAATGATAACTATTCGCAATGATAATGATTATCAATCGCAAGTATGTCGCACCCTAAACCTTTGGTTGTATTAAGGCTATTTTTTAAGCTTTCCAGTCGCCAATTTTACTGAATAAGAAGTTTCTAAATGCTTGAACTCTAGCAGTATTTTTTAGTGATTGAGGGTAGACAAAATGAGCCTCTGTAATAGGTCCCTCTGATTTAGGTAGTACTTTAATAACATTGGTTGAACTACTTACCAAATATTCAGGTAAAGCTGCAAGACCAACTCCAGATTCTACTGCTAAAAGCAGCCCCATTACACTATTTACCTTCATTATAGATTTTCTTTTTTTTCCATCATGCATACCAAGTTTTAAAGCCCAGTCTGGATTATAAACTGGTGAAGGTGCCCCTTTTCCAAAAGAAATGAACTTGTGCTTATTCAAATCTCCAATAGTTTTCGGCATTCCATGTTTTTCTAAATACTTATTTGATCCATAAATAAAGTACTTAATATCAACTAGTTTTTTCTGAATATAATTAAGCTGCTTAGGTCTTCTCATAAATATACCTATATCAGCCTGTCTTGTGCTTAAATCTAGCTCTTTATCATCAAAAACCAATTCAATCTCAATTTCTGGATTTAACCGCATAAATTCTTGAATTCTTGGTGTTAACCAGTGTGTTCCAAAACTTCTCACAGTAGTTATAGTTAGTTTTCCAGTTGGTTTATTTTTTTGATCCCCTAACGAGGTTTCTACTTCTTTCAATTTACTAATAACTTCATGAGCTGTTTTAAAAACATACTCACCATTCTCTGTGAGTGTTAAGCCTCTAGCATGTCTTTCAAATAATTGAACTTTTAAATCTTGTTCTAATGATTGAATCTGTCTGCTGATTGCTGATTGACTTAGATTTAAATTAATTGTTGCATTTGTAAAGCTTCCTGCCTCAGCAACAGCATGAAATATTTTTAATTTATCCCAGTCCATTATTTATTTAAATCAACTAAAACTCTTCCTGAAATTTCACCTTTTAATATTTTAGGATATGTTTCAATTAATTGTTCTAA
>CACKPP010000017.1 GCA_902602105.1 uncultured Pelagibacteraceae bacterium | reverse complement strand
CTAGAGCAAACGGAGATATTAGTAGAATAGCTACTAAGTGGTTCGGTTTTGACGCTTCTATGTAATTGAATTTAAGATTTGGCGACTATAATGTATAGTCGCCAATCTGTATGGAACTTCTAGCATTTGGAGATACTGGTTGGGGTGATGAGTTATTTTATGCAACCCTAATGACAATTGCTGTGGCTATTACGGCAATGTTAATCGGTTTTGTTTTCGCTTTAATATTTACACCTCTTAAATTATCAAAAAATAGATTTTTAAATTTAATAGCAAACACTTACACTACTATAATTCGAGGAGTTCCAGAGTTACTCGTTATCTATTTATTCTTTTTTGGTGGAAGTGCTGCAGTAATGTTTGTTGCATCTATATTTGGGTATGGTGAATATATTGAAATAAATGCTTTTATGACTGGTGCATTTTCAATTGGGATCATTTCAGGAGCATATTCAACAGAAGTCTTTAGAGGAGCAATACAATCAATTGATAAAGGTCAATTCGAAGCTGCCAATGTTTTAGGATTAGGGAAATTTGGTAAATTTTTTAAAGTCATTCTTCCTCAAACTTTAAGATTAGCCATACCGAATTTGAGTAACGTTTGGCAGATAACTCTTAAAGATACCTCTTTAATTTCAGTTACTGGTTTAGTTGAAATTATGAGACAATCTTATATTGCAGCAGGGTCTACAAGAGATCCATTATTTTTTTACTCCTTTGCGGCTGTTTTATATTTATCGCTCACATTTTTGAGTATGAAATTGATTAATAGATTAGAAGTAAAATATAGCAGGGGGTATTAGTGGACTTTGAATTAATGATTAATAGTTTCCCTAAATTACTAAGTGCAGCAATTATCACTTTAAAACTTTTATCAGTTTCTTTAATTATTGGTTTATTTATTGGATTATTATTTGCAATTTTAAGATTAAACAAAAATATCTTCATTAATAAATTTGCTTATGGTTATTCATATTTATTTAGAGGAACACCACTTTTAGTTCAAATATTCATTATTTATTTTGGCTTGGGTCAAATAGAATATTTAAGAACAACATTTTTATGGACTATTCTCAAAGAGCCTTATTGGTGTGCAATTATTGCTTTTGCATTAAATACAGGAGCTTATACTTCTGAAATATTAAGATCAGCGTTCCAAACAATTAAACCAGGCATAATTGAGGCTGGAAGAAGTTTGGGTATTTCAAGTAAAGTTATTTTTTATAAAATTCAAATTCCAATAGCTATAAGACAATCACTACCTGCATATGGTAATGAAATAATCTTAATGATGAAAGGAACTTCTTTAGCAAGTACTGTAACACTTATGGATTTAACTGGTGTTGCGAAATATATAATTTCTACAACTTTTAGACCAGTAGAGGTCTTTATTGTAGCTGGAGGAATATATTTGTTTATGACATTTGTAATTCACAATGTGATTAAATTTTTGGAAAAAAAATACAGTTTTAATTAAAGTATAACTAAGTCTAGCTTCTGCTTTCCAAGTCTTTCATTACCTTTGTCAGTAACCAGATAAGTTTCACCTAAATTCATTGCTAAACCACTATTTGAATCCATTAATATCATATGCATAAAAAATACATTTCCAGGTTCAATAATATAAGGATTACCAGTGTAAAGCATTGGCCAATCCATCCAATTAGGAGAAAAAGTTGATCCTAATGAATAACCACAAGCGTTCATTCTTGAATTGTTATATCCAAGATTATCAAATGTTTTTGCATGAATATCAAAAACTTCTCCAACTTTATTCCCTGGTTTCAATTTATTTTCACAATTTGTTAAAGCTTCAACACAAGCCTCATGCATTTTAATATGTTTTGGATCAGCTTTACCTATGGGAATAGTTCTGAACATTGCAGAATGATAATGTTTATAAGTACCAGCCCATTCAATACTTAATTGATCTTGTTTTGATAATTCTCTTTTTTCTGCTTGATATCTGCATAAAAGAGCGTTGTGTCCTGAGCCAATGATATATTCATTAGCTGGATAATCTCCTCCACCTTCCAAAACTGTTTTTTGCATTTCAGCTAAAATTTTTGCTTCGCTTGCACCAGCTTTAGTGTATTTCCATGCCTGGATTAAAGCATTATCAGCAAGTTCAGCTGCTTTTCTCACATAAAAAATTTCTTCTTGAGATTTAATAACTCTGAGTTTTGTTATTAATTCAGATTGATCTTCTACATTACAATAATTTTCTAAAGATTTATTTAATCTCATAGCATTACGTCCAGTCATGCCATATGCTTCATATTCAATTCCTAACTTTTTTCCTTTAAGATTTAATTCATCCAAAATAACTTTAAGATCATCAGTTGGGTTTGATCCATCTTTATCAACCCAAATTCTTATATCTTCTATATTGGATGTATTTTGAGCCTGTCTTAAATCAGGAGCTCTTGTTAAGAGTATTACATTCCCATTATTATCTAAAATCAATGTTTGAAAAAAAACATAACCAAAAGTATCGTAGCCAGTTAACCAATACATAGACTCCTGTCTAAACATCAAGAGAGCATCAAGATTTTGCTCTTTCATTGAGCTAAGAACTTTAGTTTTTCTTTGTAAAAATTCTTTTTTTGAAAAATGAAGTGCCATTAAACAATTTAATAACTTGTATACTCTTTAATTTCTTTGATAACTGATCCAGTATGATTGTTTATTTCTAATTTAATTTTTGCACGATCATCATTTAGAAAATGCACATCTCTTGAGAGTTTAATAAACTTTTCTCCAAAATCTTTATCTTTTTCACATTGTCTTTTGTCATCTTCAATAACCCAAAGTTTTGCATTTATTTCTTTGAGTGATTGATAGAGTTTATTGAGTTTATCATTAGACTTAACATTTTTTTCTAATTGATCTTTTAAAATAGAATATTCGTTATTAATAAATTTTAATTTTTCACGATCTTTTATTTTTTCCTGCTTAATCTCTAAAATAGAAATTTTGTCTAAAAGTTCTCCAATTGAGACTTCTACAATAATTTTATTCATAAAATTTAATACTGTGTTATCTTGTTATAAATATGTCTAACATTTTAATTATTAAACATGGATCATTAGGAGATATAGCCCAAGCAAGTGGTGCAATTCAAGATATATCTGAAAACCATAAAAATGATCAAGTTTATTTACTAACTACAAAACCATATTTTGAATTATTTAAAAAGAATCCTTTTATTCAAGAGGTGATTTTGGATAAGAGATTACCTAGATATAATTTAATTTATTTATATTTTTTAATGCGAGAATTAAAGAAGCATAACTTCTCAAAAGTTTTTGATCTTCAAAATTCATCTAGAACTAATTTTTATAAAAACATTCTTTTTCCAAAAGCTGATAAAATAGTTTGGTCTAGTTCAATTACAACATTACCATCAGATGAAAATAAAGAGGAATTTGATAAAACATCGGTACTTGAAAGATTTAATTATCAATTACAAGAATCTGGTTTAAATACATCAAATACTTTAAAACCAGATTTTAGCTGGGCCGCTACAGACATCAGTGAAATTAAAAATTTTTATAAGCTTGATAAATATATTTTGTTATTTCCTTTTTGCTCTCCTCATTTGACTATTAAAAAATGGCCTCATTATAATAATCTTATCGAATTTATTTCTAATAAATATAAAGATGAATATAAAATTGTAACTGCACCTGGTCCTTCAGAAATCATTGACGCAAAAGATATAAACGCGATAGCTTTATTAGATAATGGAAAGGCATTGGATATTTCCCAACTTACTTCTTTAATTCAAGGTAGTTCTTTTATAATTGCTAATGACACTGGTCCAGCTCATATAGCAGCTCATGTGAAAGCTCAAGGTCTTACTTTATTCGGTAAACATACAACAGCTTACAAAGTTAGTATTGAGAGAGAAAATTTTAAAGCTATTGAGGTAAGTGATCTTAACAACTTAAGTGCTGAAAAAGTTTTTGATAGATTAACTAATTTATTGTAAAATTTTTTTATACTTTTCTATTGTATTAGACCAATTAAATTTAGAAGATAGTTCTTTTGCATTCGTGCCAAGTTCTAAATATTTTTTGTTTTCTATCATTGAATTCAATGAAAAATAAATATCTTCTAAGTTATTTCCATCACAAATCATACCAGTTTTATTGTGTTGAATTGCATCAGACGCACCCCCATCCTTACCACCTAAAGAAGGAATGCCATATTGTGCAGCTTCTATATACGCTATTCCAAATCCTTCAACTGAAGTTTTATGAATAATTGATGGCATTACAAAAATATTTGATTTAGCAATTAAAGAATTTTTCAAATTATCACTTATATCTTTAAAAAACATAACATTTGATCCTAAGTTAAGTTCCTCCACTAATTTTTTTATATTTTTTTCTTCATCCCCATAACCTACACAAATATAAACAATATCAGGATATATTTGTTTTAAGTTTCTTAATGCCATTAATGTTTTTTCGTGATTTTTTCTTTTGTCGAATCTTGAAACAGTGATTAATCGAGGTTCTTTTACTTTTAATAAGTTTTCAACTTTTTCTAATGATTTTTTATTTAATTCTTGAACAGGATAAACACCAGGATTAATTACGATTACCTTATCTTTATTTACACCATTATTAATTGCTAAATTTTTAGTATATTCAGAGTTTGCAATTACTTTTTTAACATTATTTAAAACTTTAACTACTCTTTTATTTAAGGAACTTCCTTTTGGGTGATTAATTTCCTTTCCATGGATTAAGCAATATTTTTTTTTATCAGTATTTATCAATTCTAAACTTTTCCAATGGTCAGCTATAATTCCTTGTACTTTATTTTCTTTAATAAACTCATTTATTAGTTGAGCTTTTCTAATTTTTCTTAAAAATTTAATACCACCGACTCTTTCAATTGAAAAATTTTCATTTCTATCGAATTCTTTATGATTTTCTTGATAATCTGCAAAAACTTTAATCATAAAGTTTTTAGACATTTCTTTAGTAAGACCCCACATTAAACTTTGCATACCACCTAATTCTGGTGGAAAGGCTCGTGTAACTATTAAATACATTAATTATTTTTCCACTTAATACTACATCCGGCACTTGGTGTCTGATTTTCAGGTCCTTTACCAGTATCCGCAATTTGCCTCATTGCTTTAAATAAATCACTTTCACCTTCTCTTACTGGAATTAAATTTTTAAGCTCTCTTAGTCTGCCTCTATATTGAAGCTCTAGGTTTTTATTATAACCAAAGAAATCAGGAGTACATACTGCATCATATGTTTTAGCTACTTCCTGTGTCTCATCCACTAAATAGGAAAAACCAAATTGATGTTTTTTTGCAAATAAAATCATGTTTTCAAATGAGTCTTCTGGATAATTTTCGGCATCATTTGCACAAATTGCAACAGAGTTAATACCCAGGTTTTTTAATTTTTTACAATCTTCAACAATATCTTTTGTTACTGCCTTAACATAAGGACAGTGATTACAAATAAACATTATTAAAGTTCCATTTTCACCTTTTACATCCTCTAATGAAATTATTTTATTATCTGTTGATTTAAGCTTAAAGTCGTGTGCCTTTTGGCCGAAATCACATATTGGAGTTTGTATTGGCATAATGTAATAATATATAAATTATGTATTACGATTTAAAAGATAAAAAACCAAAAAACTCTGGCGAAAATTGGGTAGCTCCTAATGCAACTATAATAGGTGATGTTACTTTAGAAAAAAACTCAAGTATTTGGTTTAATGCTACCTTAAGAGGAGATATAGAAAATATTCATATAGGCGAGGGATCCAATGTTCAAGATGGGAGTGTTTTGCATACTGATCCAGGGTATCCATTAAAAATTGGAAAAGATGTAACTGTAGGTCATATGGTTATGCTTCATGGATGTACGATAGGGGACAATAGCCTAATTGGAATTGGTGCTGTGATTCTTAACAATGCTAAGATTGGAAAAAATTGTATCATTGGAGCAAAAGCTTTAATTACAGAAAATAAAGAGATTCCAGATAACTCCTTGGTAATTGGTTCACCTGGTAAGGTTGTAAGAGAAGTTACTGAAGAAGAAAAAAAAGCAGTGTTTGAAAACACAAAACATTATCAAGATAATTGGAAAAAATATTCTAAATCAATTTTTTAGGGAACCAGCCAATTATTTTTATTAGTCTCTAAATCAAATTTTGCTCTTCGATGTCCTTTGGCTGCAAGATATAGCCATTCAATAGACTTAATTTTACATCTTATGACAGTAAAGTTTTTATAACCTTCTTCACTTTGCTCCATAGTATAATCAAAATCTTCTAATTTAGAGATCATTCCAGAAGTTGGATTTTCTGATGCAGTTCCAGGAGGACTATCAGTTAAATAACATCTTCTACTTATATGTTGAGTTTTTATCCAAGACTCTTTTGTTGTTGAATTTTGATTATTTAGTTCACATTCTACTTTTACTCTTAATTGTATCTTTTCTTCTTTATCGTAAAAAACTAGAGAAGCATTTCTATTTTTTTTTAGAATATTTACCTTTGGAGATCTTAAATCAGTATGAAATTGTAATAGATTATTTGTTCTATCTGATTTACGTAAAACAACAATCCTACCATCTACTTCATCTTGATGAGCACAGATAAAGACAGGAATTCTAAATGGCGAACCTCTATTAGTCACAGCATCATCTAGCATAGACCAATACTTGTTCTGAATTTCTTCGAAATTTTCATAGTATGCTGGCTGCATACGAGTCTACTTTCTAAATCTTTTGATTAAGCTAGATGTATCCCAACGATTTCCACCCATACCTTGAACTTCACCATAATACTTATCGACTAATTCAGTTACTGGTAATAGTGAACCATTATTTTTAGCCTCTTCCATTGCAATCTTTAAATCTTTTCTCATCCAATCTACTGCAAAACCAAAATCAAACTTATCATCAATCATTGTTTTATATCTATTTTCCATCTGCCAGGATTGAGCAGCACCTTTTGAAATTACTTCAATAACATCCTCCATGTTTAATCCAGCTTTCATTCCAAAATTTATAGCTTCAGATAAACCCTGAACTAATCCTGCAATACAAATTTGGTTTACCATTTTGGCTAGCTGTCCATTACCTGGACCACCTAGTAATTTCATTTTTTTACTGTAACAATCTATTTTATCTTTTGCTTTGTCAAAGTCAGCTTGATCTCCACCAATCATAACAGTAAGCGCACCATTTTCTGCACCAGCTTGACCACCAGATACAGGGGCATCTAAAGAACCAAAACCATTTTTTTTTGCATACTCATGAATTTCTCTAGCTATTGTTGCAGAAGCAGTAGTGTTATCCACATAAACAGATCCTTTTTTGATAGTTTTAAAAATACCATTCTCACCAAAAGTAACTTCTCTTAAATCATTATCGTTTCCAACACAGGTAAAAATATATTCAGCATCTTTTGCAGCTTCTGCCGGCGTTTCTGCCATTTTACCTTTGTATTCTCCAACCCACTTTTCAGCTTTAGATTTTGTCCGATTAAAAACAGTTACATTGTGTCCAGCTTTTGATATATAACCAGCCATTGGGTAGCCCATCACCCCAAGACCTATGAAAGCAACATTACAAGTCATAATTTTTTTATATGTTTAAGAGTTTAAGTTTAAAAGTAATTATATTTGGTTTTATATTTACATTTTTTTCAAGTTTTGGACAGAGTTTTTTTCTTGGTCTATTTAATTCAAGCATACGTGATACACTTTCAATCACTCAGGGACAATTTGGATCAATTTATGCTTCTGCAACTTTGCTCAGTAGCTTTATTTTAATATGGGTTGGAAAAAAAATTGATGACATCAATATTTTCAGATTTGCATTTTTTGTAACAATACTTCTATCTTTTTCATGTTTTTTCTTTTCCAAAATATCATCGGTTGCACTTTTATTTGTTGCTATATTTCTAATGAGATTTTCAGGCCAAGGGATGATGTCCCATACTGCAACTACTACTATTTCAAGATACTTTACAAAATCAAGAGGTAAAGCGTTAAGCACAGGATGGTTTGGCCTCTCAACGGCAGAATTTATTTTACCAGTCTTAATAGTATACTTATTAACTATCACAAGTTGGCAAAATATTTGGATTTCAGTATCAATTTTAGTTTTAATATTCTTACCGATAACTTCTTTTATTTTAATTAAAAATTTAAATTTTGATTCGAGAGAAGAAGTAAAAGAAACAGAACGTAAAGAGAAAGATATTTTTCAGTGGAAAAGAATTGAAGTATTAAAAGATTATAGATTTTACATTATTTGTCTAAATATGTTGGCAATGCCATGGATTGCTACTGGAGTATTTGTATATCAATCGTTTATTACTGAGTCTAAAGATTGGGGAACTTTTATTATTGCTCAATCATTTATGGTTTACTCAATTTTGTCTGTAGTGACTCTAATAGTCTCTGGCTTCTTAATTGATAAGTTTACTAGCAGAAAGTTGCTCATTTTTATGAATATTCCACTATTGTTATCTACTTTAGTTTTAATTTTTTTTGACTCTTTTGTGACATCATTCATATTTTTAGGTTTAATTGGTATCTCAAATGGACTAGCCAACGTTTTAGGATCTTCTACATGGGCAGAAATTTATGGGGTAAAGCATATTGGATCTATTAAAGCTCTTTCTACCGCATTAATGGTTTTTTCTACTGCTTTTGGAACCGCTTTATTTGGTCTTTTAATTGATCAAGGATATTCTATTGAACAAATAGCTTTAGTATCATTTATTTATATTTTGATTTCAATTATCTTACTTTTTTTTATTAAAAATAAGCTAAATCCAAAATATATATAAAAATCTCCTTGATTTTTTAAACTTCACTGTATAGATAATCCGCATGGCAAGAGTTACCGTAGAAGATTGTATAGATAAAGTCGATAGCCCATACGAATTAGTGCTAGTCGCAAAAGAAAGAGCAACACAATTAAATTCAGGTATTGAACCAACATTAGAAAAAAATAATGATAAGAATACAGTTATCGCTCTAAGAGAGATTGCCGACGAAAATATTAAAGTTCCCGATCTAACAGAAAGTGCAGTTTATAAATTAAGAAAACATGTTGAACAGGTTGATGATGGAGCTGAAGATGATGAAGAAGTGGGTGATGATTTTGAAAGTATGTATAAGGGAGAAATTTCAAAAAGTGGTACGCCAATACTTCCATCGAAAAGAGCTAGAAAAGCTCCAGAAAAAATTCAAGTTTCAAAAGAAGATTTAGCAGAACTATCTCAATCAGCTCAACCAGATATAGAAGAACCAATTACTGAAGAGTCTGAAACGAATGAAGAGAATGTTTCATTAGAACAAGTCTCTGAAAGTGAAAATGATAAAGAATCAGAAGCTAATGCTGATGATTCTGAAGCTTCAAACTCCTAAACAAATAATATAAAGTTAATACATGAATAGGAAAGTGTCAGTTGCTCCAATGATGGACTGTACAGATCGTCATGAAAGATTTTTTTTAAGACTGATATCTAAAAATACTCTTTTATATACTGAAATGATTGTTGATGAAGCAATTAATAGAGGAGATAAGAAAAAATTATTAGAATTTAATATTAATGAAAAGCCAGTTGCCCTTCAGTTAGGCGGATCCTCTCCGAATCTTTTAGCTGAAGCAACTAAAGTTGGTCAAGAGTTTGGATATGATGAAATTAATTTAAATTTAGGTTGTCCTAGTAAAAAAGTTGAAAAAAATAAGTTTGGTGCTTGCCTAATGAAGGAGCCAAATTTAGTGGCAGATTGTTTAAGTAAAATGCAATCTGTAACAAATTTACCAGTAACTATTAAAACAAGAATTGGTTATGATGATGTAGAAGATTATGAAAATTTATATAATTTTATTTCTATCTTAAAATCTACAGGTGTTAAAACTTTTATTATTCATGCAAGAAAAGCGATGTTAGGTAAATTTACTCCTAAACAAAATTTAAATATTCCTCCATTAAAATACAATTACGTATATAAATTGAAAGAAGATTTTCCAAATGAGAATATTATTATTAATGGTGGTATAAGTGCAGTTGAAGAAATTAAACCACATCTAAAAAAAACAGACGGTGTTATGATTGGAAGAGCTGCATACCATACACCTTATTTATTGGCTGATATTGAAAGAGAAATTTTCAACAATAGTGATGTTCCAAGCAGACAAGATGTAATTGAACAATTAATTCCATATATAAAAGATGAATTAAAGAAGGGCACTCGCTTAAATCAAATTATGAGGCATACCATAGGATTATTTCATGGACAAAATGGTTCAAGTTATTGGAAAAGATATTTAAGTCAAAACATGTGTGTTCGAGATGCAGATGTTAAAAAAATTGATCACATTATGGATAAAATTAAGTTCAACAATGTTGATACAAGTGTAGGGCAATCTGCTTAATTCAATTCTTGTCAGTGAATATAGTTATTTTATTGTACTGATGGCACTTACTGCCATCCCAGTAGGTTTTGTTGCAGGTTTATTTGGAATAGGTGGGGGTTTAATAACAGTGCCATTTCTTTATTATATCTTTAATTCTTTAAATATTGATCAACAATATTTAATGCATTTAGCTGTAGGAACATCTTTTGCAATAATTATTCCAACTTCAGCAATGTCAGTTTTTACTCACAACAAGTTTAAGGCAGTAGATTTTAATATTGTTACAAGTTATGGAATTTATGTAGTAACTGGGGTTATTATAGGAACTATATTTGCTGCTTCATTAAAAACTAAATCTTTAGTTTTATTTTTTTCAATTGTTATATTTTTTTTAGGTATTTATTTATTGCTAATTAAAGAAAAAGAAAAAAATGTTTTAATTAAAATCAAGTTACATTTAAAAGTATTATTAGGCCTTTTAGTAGGATTCATTTCAGCTCCAATGGGTATAGGAGGAGCTATTATGAATGTGCCTATTTTAAAGTTTTTTGGTTATTCTATTAATAAAGC
>CACKPP010000016.1 GCA_902602105.1 uncultured Pelagibacteraceae bacterium | reverse complement strand
AGATTTTATTAACCTAAAAGGAAAAACGGTAGAGAAATTAGGTTTAATAGGAAGAGAAAAAGCAATAGCATGTGAGGTAATCGTATCAATTACAAAAAATGATTAAAACTTTAAACACATTATTTGTTACCATGTTTGGTTTAGGAAAAGTCCCAATAGTTCCTGGTACTTTTGGATCGTTAGCTACAGTGATTGTGCTTTATCTTTTTTTTCATATACTAAATATATCTTCCACTATTATATTAATTATTTTAGTAATTATTTTTATTTATTCATTTTTAGCAGTCGCTGTACATATTAAAGATAATGAAAATAAAGATCCAAGAGAAGTAATTATTGATGAATTCATTGGCCAATCTATTCCTATTTATCTCTATGAAATTTCACATGGAACAGAAAAATCACCTAATGAGGCAATATTTTTTTATTTTATTTGCTTTGTATTATTTAGATTTTTTGACATAGCAAAACCATTTCCTGTTAGTTTTTTTGATAAAAACTTCAAAAATAGTTTTGGTGTAATTATGGATGATGTTTGTGCTGGATTCTATGTTGTTTTGTCATTAATATGTTTTATGGTTTTAAGTAGTTATATTATTTAATGAAATCTTTGGTAAAAATATTAACTAAAAAAAAACTTAAAATTTCATTTGTTGAGTCTTGTACTGGTGGATTGCTTTCTAGCTCAATTACTTCGATCAGTGGAGCTTCAAAAATATTTCATTTAGGTTTAGTCACCTACTCAAATCAAGCAAAAATCAAATTATTAAAAGTAAATAAAAATGTTATCAAAAAATATGGTGCTGTAAGTCATGAATGTTGTTTAGCAATGGTTAATAGTTTATCTAAAATATCAAAAACTAAGATTAACGTTTCAATTACTGGTATAGCGGGTCCGAATGGAGGTACAAAACAAAAGCCAGTAGGTCTTGTTTATATTGGGGTTAAAAAAGGTGTAAAAACTCAAATATATAAGTGTTTATTTAAAAGCCAGAAAAGATCATTCATACAAAAGGCTACTGTTAAAAAAGCTTTACATTTAGTTCTTAGAATTATCAAATAACTCCTCTGCTCTTTTTTGAAAAGCATCAGCTATTTTGTCTAGACCAAATTGAAAAGATTTTGTCATTAGAATATTCAAAAATTTATTTTCAATTTCAAAATCAATATCAAAGGAAATTTCTGTTCCATTTTCTTGTTCTTTAAAATGCCAAGTATTTTCAAGATGATTTAATGGTCCACCAATATTCGTAACTTTTATTATGCTATTCTTTTTATAAAATTTGACGTCACTTTTATAAGTATCTTTAAATGGTCCCTTACCTATAGTTAAATCAGCAATAATTAATATTAAATCTCCTTCATTGTTTTTTTCATAAACATGAGCATCTAAGCAAAAAGGAACAAAATCTGGATATTTTTCTATATCAAGAACTAAATCAATTAATTGATTTTTGTTGCATTCAATTAATCTCTTAACTGAAGCCTTTGGCATTAATGAAATTTATTTCTATTTTGTTGAAGTTTAGCAAAATCCTCATCTGCATGATAAGAAGATCTTGTAAGTGGAGATGATGAAACTAATAAAAATCCTTTTGCTTTAGCAATAGCTCCAAGGTTTTCAAATTCTTGAGGTGTATAATATCTATCCAAAGGAAAATGTTTTACAGACGGTTGTAAGTATTGTCCAATAGTTAAAAAATCAACATCAGCTTCTTTAAGATCGTCCATTACTTGTAATACCTCATCTTTATTTTCACCTAATCCAACCATTATTCCAGATTTAGTGAAAACTTTTTTATTAATTTTTTTTACATTTTTTAAAAGTTCTAAAGAAGCAAAATATCTTGAACCTGGTCTTACTTTTAAGTATAGACTAGGTACAGTTTCAATATTGTGATTAAAGACATCTGGATTTGCTTCTAATACTTTTTTATAGGCATCACCCTTTCGTAAAAAATCAGGTGTTAAAACTTCAATTGTAGTGTTTGGATTTGTTTTTCTAATCTGATTAATAACTTCAAAAAAATGGTTTGAACCACCATCTTCTAAATCATCTCGATCAACTGATGTTATAACAACATGTTTTAAATTTAATTTTTTAACTGCTTGGGAAATTTTTATTGGTTCAAATACATCTAGTTTGTTAGGTTTTCCAGTTTTAACATCACAGAAAGCACATGCTCTAGTACAGGTATCACCCATAATCATAAATGTTGCGTGTCTTTTACTCCAGCATTCAGTTATATTTGGACAATTAGCTTCCTGGCAAACAGTTACTAAATTATTTTTATTTACAATTGTTTTGGTTAAAAAAAATTCTTTACTATTTGAAAGTTTAGATCTAATCCACTCAGGTTTTTTTTTGATAGGATTAATTGGATTTTTTACTTTTTCTGGGTGTCGTGGTCTAATTTTTTGTGTCATTGCTTTGAATTATATAAATTGTCTCATTTTTTTTGCCAAATAAGAATCTCTCTCTAATTAAAGTTTCAATATAATCAAGATCCAGATTGTCACTTAATAATGAATTTTTGAAATCCAAGTCCTTAATTTGGCTAATAAGCAAAGTTTCTTGTTTGTTTAAATCATTTAAAACATCATTTTTTTCTAGATAAGAAATAAGTCCTCTTTCTCCTGATAAAAGATTAAAGAAAAAGTATAGAATTAAAAAAGTAGATATAATTAAAAAATAATTTTTTTTTAATCTTTTAAGCATTAATGAATCTTATTCATTCTTGCTCTTTTTCCAAGATCTTCTTCTATACGTATTAATTGATTATATTTCGCTACTCGTTCAGATCTAGCTAAAGATCCTGTTTTGATTTGATTTGAATTAGTCCCTACAGCTAAATCAGCAATAAATGTATCTTCACTATCTCCTGATCTATGGGAAATAATTGTTTTAAATCCAATTATTTGAGCAAATTTAATTACATCTAATGTCTCTGAAACAGTACCTATTTGATTAAGTTTAATTAAAATTGCATTTGATGATAAGTTTAAAAAACCTTTTTTTAGTCTCTCAAGATTAGTTACATATAAATCATCTCCTACAATTTGAGTTTTTTTAACTGATTTCATTAATTTATTCCAAGCCGACCAATCATTTTCAGCAAATGGATCCTCAATTGATTTAATCTTATATCTTTTAATAATTTTTTTGTATTCATTAATAGATTTCTCAACAGATAAATAATTTCTTGAATGAATAGAATATTTTTTTTTTTTATATAGTTCATTAGCTGCAACATCCAAACAAATTGATACATCCTTGCCATTAATAAAACCAGATTTTTTGATTGCTTTTACAATTAAATCTAATGCTTGATTGTTATTATTTATCATTGGAGCAAAACCACCTTCATCTCCAACAGAAGTGGATAATCCTCTTGATTTTATCAATTTACTTAAATTTTTAATTACCAAAAAACAAATTCTTATTGCATCAGAAAAACTTTTAGCTCTATCAGGTCTGATCATAAATTCTTGAATTCTTAAGCCGTTATTTGCATGTGCTCCACCATTGATTATATTCATTAACGGATATGGTAATTGAAAATTATTTCTAGTTAAAAAAGTTTTATACAAAGGTAATTTTCTAACTTTAGCTGAAAGTTTTTTAACTGCCATCGACACAGCAAGAATTGAATTGGCTCCTAATTTAGTTTTTTGTCTAGTTCCATCTAGATTAATCATAAGTGCATCTATCTTTTCCTGATTATGAACACTGTGTCCCCTTATCTTTTTTGAAATTTTTTTATTGATTAAACTAATGCCAGTTAGAACGCTTTTTCCTAAATATCTTTTATTATTTTTATCTCTTTTTTCAAATGCTTCGTAAGTTCCGGTTGATGCACCAGATGGACATATGGCACGAGCACTATTATTTTTAGTAAAAACTTCAGCCTCTATTGTTGGATTACCTCTACTGTCAAACACTTGACGGGCTTTTACTTTTAAAATTTTGCTCACTTATTTTTAATTAAATTATCTATATCTGAAAGTTGCTTCAATAAATTTTCTAATTTATCTAAAGGAACCATGTTTGGTCCATCTGAAGGTGCATTATCTGGGTCTTGATGTGTTTCAATGAATACACCTGCAACACCTACAGCAACAGCTGCTCTTGCTAAATATTCTACAAATTCTCTTTGTCCACCACTTTTTTCTCCTAAACCTCCTGGTTGTTGAACAGAATGTGTTGCATCAAAAATAACTGGATAACCATTCTTTGCCATTATTGGTAATGATCTCATATCTGAAACGAGAGTGTTATACCCAAAACTTGCACCTCTTTCTGTAACCAAAATATTCTTATTTCCAGAGTCTGAAATTTTTTTTGTAACATTAACCATATCCCAAGGGGCTAAGAATTGCCCTTTTTTGACATTAATAATTTTATTAGTTTTAGCAGCTGCAATTAACAAATCTGTTTGTCTACAAAGAAAAGCCGGTATTTGAAGTATATCTGCATGTTTACTCACAATAGAGCAGTGTTCTATATTATGAATGTCAGTCAAAATAGGTACTTTTAATTCTTTTTTAATTTTATCGAATATAGGAAGTGAAGCCTCTAACCCCGCTCCTCTTTTTCCTTTAAGACTTGTTCTATTAGCTTTATCAAATGATGTCTTATAAATAAAACCAAGATTAAATTTCTTTGTAATTTCTTTGATTTTTCCTGCCATGTCCATTGCATGTTGTTCTGTTTCGAGCTGACAAGGACCAGCAATAATACAAATCTTATTATCATTAGAGATTTCTATATTTCCACAATTAACTTTTATACTACTCATTTATGATTTTTTGATGCCTTGATAAATGAAGAGAATAATGGATGAGGAGCAAAAGGTCTAGATTTAAATTCAGGATGGAACTGAACACCAATAAACCATGGGTGGTTTTTAAGTTCAATTATTTCAGGTAACTCACCATCTGGAGATAAACCCGAAAAATCCATGCCATTTTTCTCAAATTTTTCTTTGTAAGCTATGTTGACTTCATATCTATGTCTGTGTCTTTCTTTAATCAGATTTTTCTTATAAATTTTTTTGATCATAGAGTTTTCTTTTAATTTTGCATCGTAAGAACCCAATCTCATAGTACCGCCTAAATTTTTATTAGTACCTTTAATTTTTTTACCATCTTTTGTCCACTCATTGATTAAACCAATTATATGTAAACCTTTTTTATCAAACTCACTTGAAGTAGCTTTTGTTAAATTAAGTTTATTTCTTGCAAATTCTATTATAGCCATCTGCATTCCATAACAAATCCCTAGGAAAGGAACTTTGTTATTTCTGGCATATTTGATAGCTTCAATTTTTCCATCTGTACCTCTTTTACCAAAACCTCCTGGTATTAATATTCCAGAAATATTTTTAAGTTTTAATTTTATTTCAGATACTTTGAGTTTTTCAGAGTCTATTCTCACTAAATTTATTTTTACCTTATTTTCAATACCACCATGAACAAGAGCTTCATCAAGAGATTTGTAAGCATCTTTTAATTCAACATATTTTCCAATTATAGCTATATTTAATTGTTTTTTAGTTTGTAAAATAACCTTCGTTATTTTTTTCCAAGGAGTTAAATTTGCTGGTTTTTTAGATCTTAATTTGAAATAGTTTAAAACCTGAACATCTAATTTCTCTCTAAAAAAACTTATAGGTGCCTCGTAAATAGTTCTAACATCAACTGTTTCAATAACATTTTTTATATCAACATTGCAAAATAATGATATTTTTTTTCGATGTTCTAGTGGTATAGATCTTTCTGATCTACAAATAATTATATCTGGCTGTATACCAATGCTTCTAAGTTCTTTAACTGAATGTTGCGTTGGTTTTGTTTTAATTTCATCTGAAGATTTTAAATAAGGAACAAGAGTAAGGTGTATAAATAAAGCATTTCTCTTTCCAATATCATTAGCAAATTGTCTTATTGCTTCTACAAAAGGTAAACTTTCAATATCACCTACGATACCTCCAATTTCACAAATCACAAAGTCTTCTTTATGCGAGTCATTTTTAATAAATTCTTTTATACGATCTGTTATGTGGGGAATCACTTGAACAGTTTTGCCAAGATATTTTCCTTTACGTTCTTTAGCTAGTACATCATTATAAATTTTTCCTGTAGTAATATTGTCAGTTTTTTTTGCAGATACCCCAGAGAATCTTTCATAATGTCCTAAATCTAAATCTGTTTCTGCACCATCATCTGTTACAAAAACTTCCCCATGTTGAAATGGACTCATTGTTCCAGGGTCAACATTTAAATATGGATCTAATTTTCTAAGTCTTACTTTGTAACCTCTTGATTGAAGTAAGTAAGCTAGAGATGCTGAAGAGAGTCCTTTGCCTAATGATGAAACCACGCCGCCGGTGACAAAAATAAATCGCGCCATGGAATTATCTTATAGCGAATAAAAAAGTAATTGAAAAGAGTTAATTGTTATTTTCTGGAATTGAAGGAGTGTCTTCAGTTTTTTCTTCTACAGTATCTAAAACTGAGGAAGTTGGAGCAAGATCACCTCTAGAAATGATAGTTAAACCTAAGCTACAGATAATAAAAAGAGTAGCAACTATTGCTGTTGCTTTTGTCATAAAATTACCGGCTGTTCTTGAAAACATGAAACTTTCTTGAGAAACACCTATACCAAGGGCACCACCCTCAGATTTTTGCATTAAAACAAGTAAAACTAAAATAATTGCAAAAACGATGTTTAATATCAGTAAAATATTTTCCATGGTGTTTAATTATATGTTTTTTTGACTATATCAATAAATTTTTTTGAATTTTGTGATGCTCCACCAATTAAAAAACCATCGAGTTCTTTTATCGTTTTTAAATTTTTAATATTTTTTGGATTGACTGATCCTCCATATAATATTTTTGGCTTTTTTTCTTTAAATCTACTTTTTATAAACTTTACAGCTTGTTCAAGTTCTTTAATGCTTGGTATTTTTCCCGTTCCTATAGACCATACAGGTTCGTAAGCAATAAATAGATTTGTTTTTTTACTGATTTGATTTAGACCAAATTTAATTTGTTTAAATAAAACTGATTTAGTTTTTCCAGTTTTTTTTTGTTTTAAAGTTTCTCCAATACAAAAAATAACTTTGAGTTTTGCTTTAATAGCACTTTTAATCTTTTGATTAATTATTTTATCGGTTTCACCTTTTTCTCTATTCTCTGAATGTCCAATTATGACATAGTTAGCTCCAATATTTTTCAACATTTTTGCATTAATAAAACCCGTATGTGGGCCATACTCATTGCTCTCATGACAATTTTGTGCTCCAATATCGATTAAACAATTCTGAAATTTTTTCAAAAAGGAATTTAACAAAGTATAAGGAGGACAATATATAAGTCTTCCTTTATTTATTTCCTTAGATTTTGAAAATTTAATAACTTTATCCAATGTATTTAATGATTTAGAATTTCCATACATTTTCCAATTAGCAATAAAATACATATATTTATTTGTCATAAGCTAATTTTTAATCTATAGGTTTGCTTTTTATAGTTCAATAAATTTATAGAGTAATGATAAGTAGTTTTAGAAATTTTGCAAAAACTAAATTTGCTGGCTTGCTAGTTTTTATAATGATTATCCCATTTGTTTTTTGGGGGATGGGAAGCATGTTTAGTAGTGGGAATTCGAATAACATTGCAAAGATAAACAAAACAAATATCTCAACCCAAGAATTTATAGATCATATCAATAAATCAAACATTCCTGAAGAAACAATTAGAAATAATTTGGAAAAAAATATCATTGAAGAGTTATTATCAACATTAGTTTCAACCAGATTACTAGATTTGGAGATAAAAGATTTTGAGATAATTATTTCAGAAAAAACATTATTAAAAAAGATAAAAGCTAACAAAAATTTTTTTAATGAAGAAGGAAATTTTGAAAGGTTGAAGTACGAAAAATTTTTACTTGAAAATAATCAATCAGCACCTGTTTTTGAATTAAGATTAAGGGGTAGAGAACTACAAAAAAATTTATTTGACTATATTGGTGCAGGTATGACAACTCCTAAATTTTTGGCTGAAAAACTATATATTGAAGAGAATAGTAAATTACAAATAAAATACTTGAATTTAAAGAGTTTTTATAAAAAAAAAGAAGATTTCACAAATATTGATATTCAAAATTTTTTAGATGAAAACCAAGATAAATTAAAGATTGAGTATGTTGATTTTGATTATGCAATAATCAATCCAAAAAATCTAATAGGTGTTGATGAATTTAACCAAGCTTTTTTTGACAAAATAGATGAAATAGAAATTAATATTTCAAATAATTTAGATTTTAAAACTATAGTAAATGACCTCAATATTAAACCTGTTACAGTTACTAATTTTAGATATTCAGCTAATCAAAATGATATTGAAAAAAAAATATTTGAAGCAAGAAAAATTGAATTTGACTTGGTTGAAAATGACAATAACTATATTCTTTATAAAATAAATAAATCAGAAAAACGATCACCTAATATTAATGACATGGATCTAAAAAAAGAAGTTTTAGAGTTAATTTCCCAAAAAAATAAGTTTGATTATAACAGTGAATTATTAAAAAAAATTAATAACAAAGAAATTAATGACGAAGAGTTTAAGAAAATGGGTAAAGACAATATCAATACATTAATATTAAATTCAATTAAAGATAATAATAAATTTGAAATAAACGCAGTTGAACTTTTATATTCATTGCCTGAGAATTCATTCACTCTAATTAATGATGAAAATGGAAATATTTATTTAGCTAAAATCGAAAATATACAAAATCATGATATTGATATTAGCAATAGTGAGTTCAATGAATATATGGTAAAACAAAATACTAACAACAAGAATACTATTTTAAAATCTTATGATTTACTTTTAAATAAAAAGTATAATGTGGTATTAAATCAAAAAACAATAGAACGAGTTAAAAATTTCTTTCAATGACAATTAATCGAAGCTTCAAGGAATTTAAGTTTCGACATAGAAGCAAACAAAATCAAATAATATTTATCTCAAAGAAAGTTAAAAACGATGAAGAGATAATAAATTTAATAGACAATTTTTTAATAGAAAAAAATAGTTTCATTTTCGAGTCAGTTGAAAAAGGTAAAATAAAAGGCAGATATACTATTTTTGGAAAAAATCCTGATAAAATATGGGAGTTTAACAATAATAATTCCTATCAAATTAAAAATGGAAAGAAAATTACACTTAAAGAAAAACCAGAAAAATTAATTGAAAAAATTATTGAGGAATTTAAATTTGAAACTCCTAAAAATTTACCAAAAATTTGTTCTTTAATATCTGGTTTTTTTTCTTATGACGCTATTAGATATGTCGAAAAAATTCCCAATAGTTGTAAAAATGATTTAAAATTGCCAGATGTAAGACTTCTTCGTCCAAGAACTTTAGTAATTCATGATAACTTAAAAAAAGAAATTTTTTTCATAAATAACATTTTTAAAGACGAAAAAATAAAAAATTACCAAACCAAATACAATGAAATAAAATCTGATCTTTATAAATTACAAATTCAATCATCAATAAAAAGTCTTCATAATTCTATTAATTATAAGTCTAAAAACATAAACGTAAAATCAAATACATCTAAAAACAAATTTATCAACATGGTTAAAAAAGCAAAAAAATACATTCAATTGGGTGATATTTTTCAAGTTGTTCTAAGTCAAAGATTTGAAGCAAAACTAACAAAGAAACCAATTGAAATTTATAAAAAACTTAGAGTTACAAACCCTTCACCATTTATGTTTTTCTTTAACTTTAGTGATTTTCAAATAATTGGTGCTAGCCCTGAAATTCTAGTTAGATTAAGAGATAACAATATTACTGTAAGGCCTATAGCTGGAACTAGGCCAAGAGGAAAAAATTCTAAAGAAGATCATTTCTATGAAAAAGATTTACTTAATGATAAAAAAGAACTTTCAGAACATCTAATGCTTTTAGACTTAGGAAGGAACGATGCTGGAAAAGTTTCAAAAATTAATTCAGTAAAAGTTACTGAAAGCTTTATAATTGAAAGATATTCACATGTTATGCATATAGTTTCAAATGTTGTTGGGAAATATAATGATAAATTCACAAAATTTAAATCATTATTAGCGGGTTTTCCAGCTGGAACTGTTTCGGGTGCGCCTAAAATAAGGGCTATGGAAATAATTGATGAATTAGAAAAAACTAAAAGAAAAGTTTATGCTGGAGGTATTGGTTATTTTTCTGCTAATGGTGAATTTGATACCTGTATAGCGTTAAGAACTGCAGTAGCAAAAAAAAATAAATTTTATGTTCAAGCTGGTGCTGGAATAGTTGCAGATAGTAAACCTATCAAAGAATACGAGGAAACTTTAAATAAAGCCAAAGCTCTAATAAATGCATTAAGATGAAAAAAATTATATTAATTGATAATTACGATAGTTTTACGTTTAATCTCTATCATTATTTATCCTCACTGAAAGTAAATGTTGATGTAATTAGAAATGATCAAATTACTTCAAAAGAAATCTTAAAAAGAAAGTATAATAAAATAGTAATTTCACCTGGACCAGGTAATCCTTATCAATCTGGTAATTGTCTCAAAATTGTAAAATCGTTATACAAAAAAATACCTATACTTGGAGTTTGTTTGGGTCATCAGGTAATAGGACAAGTTTTTGGCTCAAAAATTATTCAGGCTAGAAAACTTATGCATGGGAAAACTAGTAAAATTATATCAAAAAAAACAGGTATATTAAAAAACCTTCCAAAAACGTTTGAGGCAACTCGTTATCATAGCTTAATTATTGATAAAAAGTCACTTTCCAAAGATCTTGAAATTACTGCTGAAACGAAGAATGGTTTAATAATGGGAGTACAACACAAAAAATACCAAGTTCATGGAGTGCAATTTCACCCTGAAAGTATTAAAACTAAATTAGGTATTAAAATTTTAAAAAACTTTATTAGAATTTAAGATTAATGAAACAATTCATAGAAAAAATTAAAAATAAAGAAAATTTATCATTTGAAGAAAGTAAAGCAGCTTTTGAATTATTAATGGAGGGTAATGCTGAAGACCAAGATATATTTGATTTTTTAACACTTTTATCAACTAAGGGTGAAGTTTCAGATGAAATAGCTGGTGGAGTTTTTGTGCTTAGAAATAAGTCCAAAAGAGTAAACGTAGAAAATTGTGTTGATACATGTGGAACTGGTGGAGATGGAATGAACACTCTTAATATATCAACTGCTTCAGCTCTTTTGCTTTCAAGTATGGATGTTAAAGTTGCAAAACATGGAAATAAAGCAGTATCATCTAAGTGTGGATCGGGTGATGTTTTGGAAGCCCTTAATATTAAAATAAATCAGGAACCAAATGAGATTGAAGATCAAATTAACAAAAATAATTTTGGTTTCATGTTTGCACCTAATTATCATAGTGCAATGAGGTTTGTTGGACCAACTAGGAAAAAAATTGGAAAAAGAACTATATTTAATATGATCGGACCATTAAGTAGCCCTGCTCTAGTAAAAAGACAAGTGGTTGGTGTCTTTGATCAAAAACTATTAAAAATATTTGCAAATGCTTTAAATAGTTTGAATATTAAATTTGCGTGGATTGTAAATAGTGAAGATGGCTTAGATGAAATTTCACCTTACGCTAAAACAAATGTCATTCAATTAAAAGACAATAAAATTTCTGAAATTACAATAGATCCAAAAGAATTAAATGTAAATGCAGATAAATTTGATAATCTTATTGGCAATGATGCAAAATTTAATGCAGATAAAATGATTAATATATTTAAGGGTGAGGACAATGATTTTTCTAAGGCCGTTTGCTTAAACGCTGCTGCAGGTCTAATTGTAAATGAAACTCATCAAAAATTTACTGATGCTTATAATGATGCAAGGGAACATATTTTATCAAATAAAGTTATTAAACATTTAGAAAAAATCCAAAATGGCTGAAAATGTTCTTGAAAAAATAATTAAAAAGAAAAATGAAAAAATAGTAAATCTAAAAAAAACTATTTCACTTGAATCATTAGATGAATTAATTAATACAAATAAAACATTTATTAATTTTAAAGAAAAAATCGAAAATAACGTTAAAAAGGACAAATTTTCAGTTATCGCTGAAATTAAAAAAGCAAGTCCCTCGGCTGGTGTAATTATTAAAGATTATGATCCTGTCAATATAGCAAACATATATAATGATAATAAAGCTACTTGTTTGTCAGTTTTAACTGAGGAAGATTTTTTTTTAGGAAACCTGATACATATTAGCAAGATTAAACAAAAAGTTAATTTACCAATTTTATGTAAAGACTTTTTTATAGATAAATTTCAAGTATCCTTAGCAAAAAGTTACGGAGCTGATGCAATATTAATTATATTAGCTGGTGTTAGTGATAAACTTGCTGATGATTTATACAACGAAGCACTTAATTTAAACATGTCGGTAATTGTTGAGGTTCATACTATTGAAGAAGCAAAGAGTGCCTTAAGATTTAAAGATGCTTTAATTGGAATAAATAATAGAAATTTAAAAACTTTAAAAACTAACATAAATACAACTTTTGATATTCATGATGTTTTAGTTGGTCATCCTGGTCCATTAATTTCTGAGAGTGGTATTAAAACAAAAGATGAACTGTTGGAACTTTCAAACAAAA
>CACKPP010000015.1 GCA_902602105.1 uncultured Pelagibacteraceae bacterium | reverse complement strand
TTAATTCATCTTTTTTTTGTTCAACTTTTTTTTTTGTTTCATAATATTCATCCATTACCTTTACTGCAGTAATTAATAAAAGTTTGTTTTCTCCTAAATTACCAAGATCATTTTTTAAATGGTTAAATTTTTGATTTATTTGAATAAGCAATTCTTCTAAATGTTCCTCTTGTCCATCTTCACAAGATAGTAAAAATTCCTTACCATTAAATTTAATGCTTACGTTTGCCATTTATCTATTTCATCTAATAAAGTATCTGTTTCTTGATTTAATTCATCAATTTTTTCTGAAAACTCTATTTGTTTTTTTTGCTCAATTTTTTCCTGATTTTGAAAATCGTCTAATTTTTTACTCAAATCATTATAATCGTCAGCTAAACTTTTATATTTTTCTTCCAATTCCTGTTTTTTCAATTTCTAATTGATTTTTTTGGGTACTTAAATTTTCAATGTCCTTTTTTATATCTGGGTTTTTAAGATTTAATTTTTTTAATTTTATTAACGCTAAAATTAGTTTTTTTTCTTTTTCGATCACAGAATTCATATATATATATTTATATTATTAAATAGAATCTTCTTAGTCTAGACAGGATAATTTTTTGAGCAAACAATATAAAGAATTAGCTAATTGTATTAGATTTTTGTCCATTGATGCTGTTCAAAAAGCTAATTCTGGACATCCTGGGATGCCTATGGGGATGGCAGATGTGGCAACAGTTCTTTTTAAGGATTTTTTAAATTTTAATCCAAAAAATTCAAACTGGATAAATAGAGATAGATTTGTTCTTTCTGCAGGTCATGGATCTATGTTGCTTTACTCTCTATTATATTTAACAGGTTATAAAAGTGTTTCACTAAGTGACATCAAAAATTTTAGGCAACTAAATTCTATTTGTGCTGGTCACCCAGAATACCACCCCAATAGTGGGATAGAAACTACCACTGGTCCTTTAGGTCAAGGAATTTCAAATGCAGTTGGCTTTGCTATATCGGAAGAAATTTTAAAAAAAAAATTTGGAAAAAATAGGATTAATCATAAAACTTATGTGCTTGCAGGGGATGGTTGTTTAATGGAAGGAATAAGTCATGAAGCTCTAAGTCTAGCAGGACATCTAAAACTAAAAAACCTTATTTTACTTTTTGATAATAATTCCATATCTATTGATGGCCCAACTAATCTTTCTGTTTCGGATAACCATGAACAAAGATTTAAAAGTTATGGTTGGGATTATTTACCAATTAATGGTCATAATTATAAAGAGATATTTAAAGCTTTTAAAAAAGCTCAAAAATCAAAAAAACCTGTAGCCATTTCTTGTAAAACAACAATCGGTTATGGTTCACCAAATAAAAGTGGTAAAGCATCATCTCATGGAAGTCCTTTAGGTGAGGATGAAATAAAATTAGTTAGAAAAAAATTAAAATGGAGACATGAACCTTTTGAAATTCCAAATAATCTATTTAATGAATGGAAAAAAATTGGAGAAAGAGCCTCAAAAAAAGCCATGTTACATGAAAAGAAAAATAAAAAAATCTTTAAAGATAATAAAATTCCAAAGTCATTAATTAACTCAATTGAAAAAGTTAAAAATGATTATTTAAAAAACTTAAAACCTCTTGCTACAAGAAAATCATCAGAAATGTTCTTAAATATTGTTTCTAAATTACCAAATCTTATTGGTGGTTCAGCTGACTTAGCGGGTTCAAATAATACAAAAACTAAAGATCACAAAATAATAAAGCCAGGCAATTTTTCTGGAAATTATATTCACTATGGTGTTAGAGAGCATGCAATGTGTGGAATAATGAATGGTATTGCACTGCATAGTGATTTTATTCCTTATGGTGGTACTTTTTTAATATTTAGTGATTATTGCAAACCGTCAATAAGATTAGCAGCAATGATGAAACAACAAGTAATATATGTTTTTACACATGACTCAATTGGCCTTGGAGAAGATGGGCCAACACATCAACCTATTGAACAATTAACAAGTTTAAGATCAATTCCTAATTTAAATGTATTTAGACCAGCAGATTTAATAGAGACGTTTGAATGTTGGCAGTTAGCAATTGAAAATAAAAACTGTCCCAGTGTTATTGCTTTAACAAGACAAGGAGTCAATCCTGTTAGAGTTAATGTATCTTCTAAAAATGAGTCATCTGCTGGTGCATATGAAATTTTAAGAACAGGAGATGATATTAAGTTGACAATAATATCTTCAGGGTCAGAAACTAGTTTAGCATGTGATATTGGTCATAAATTAGCCACAGAGAACATTTACTCCAAAGTAATATCAATGCCTTGTCAGGAATTATTTGATCAACAAAATGAAGATTATAAAAATAGAGTGTTAGCTGAAACTAACTTAATTATATCTATAGAAGCTTCAGAAACTAGTTATTGGAAAAAATATACTGGTATCGATGGATTAAACTTTGGAATAGATGACTTTGGAAAAAGTGCACCATATAAAGAAATTTTTGATCACTTTAATTTAGATTCAGAAAATATAATAAAAAGGATTAAAGAAAAATTATGAAAATAAAAGTTGGTATCAATGGAATGGGTAGAATAGGAAGGATGATTCTTCGTTCAATTATTGAAAACAATAATAAAAATATTGAAATAAAACACATTAATAACAGAACAAATTCTGAAGCCTGTTCTGGTCTATTAAAATATGACTCTATACATGGAAAATTTAATGCTGAAGTAGGTTTTGATAAAAATAATTTAATCATTAACAAAAATAAAATTTCTTTTTCTCAAGAAATAGATTTAAAAAATATAAATTGGAAAAAATTTGATGTTGATTATGTTTTTGAGTGTACTGGAAAATTTAATTCTAAAGATAAATTATTACCGCATTTAAATAATGGAGCAAAAAAAGTTATTGTTTCTGCGCCATGTAAAAATGCTGATAAGACTATTGTGTTTGGAGTTAACGAAACTCAATTAAAAAAAGGTGATAACATTATTTCTGCAGCGTCATGTACAACCAATTGTCTTGCACCAATTGCTCAAGTTTTAAATGAAAATTTTGAAATTGAAAAAGGTTTTATGACTACAATACACTCATTTACAAGTGATCAAAGAATCTTGGATAATTCACATAAGGATCCAAGAAGAGCTAGATCTGCAAGTCAATCTATAGTGCCTACTTCAACTGGTGCTTCAAAAACAATTGGTGAAATTATACCATCGCTTAAAGGTAAGCTAGAAGGTATAGCAATAAGAGTGCCTACTCCAAATGTTTCTCTAATAGAACTAGTTTTTTGTTCAAAAAAAGATTTAAGTATTGAGAAAATCAATTCAGCATTTGAAAATTTTAGTAAAAAACAAAAAATAAAAGTTTTAAAAACGACTCGAGAAAAACTTGTATCTATTGATTTTAATCATGATCCTGCATCATCAATAGTCGATACAACTTTAACAAATGTTGTTGGAAAAAATATGGGTAAAATTTCTGCTTGGTATGATAATGAATGGGGTTTTTCAAATAGGATGTGCAATATAGTAGAATACCTTCATAAAATTTCTTAATGAAATATATAAAAGATAATGAAAATCTAAATCAAAAAAGGATTCTATTAAGGTTAGATTTAAATGTTCCTTTAAAAAATGGAATAATTACAGACACAACAAGAATTGATAAAATATTACCAGTAATTAACTTTTTAATCAAAAAAAATTCTAAAATTTTAGTAATTTCTCATATAGGTAGACCTAAAGGAAAAATAAATAAAAACCTTTCTTTAAAACCGATCTGTGAAAATCTAGAAATAAAAATTAATCAAAAAGTTGAATTAATTAAAGAAGATATATTTAAGTTAAAAAAAGAAGATTTATTTAAAAATTCAAATGATCAAATAATTTTTTTAGAAAATATTAGATTTTATGAAGAGGAAGAAATGAATGATCAAAATTTTTCAAAACATTTAGCTAAACTTGCAGATATATTTGTTAATGATGCCTTTTCCTGCTCACATAGAGCTCATGCCTCTGTAAGTAAAATTACTGAATTTTTACCATCTTATGCTGGGCTTCAATTAGAAACTGAATTAAATGCATTAAAAAAAGTTACAAGTGAAGTTAAAAAACCTATTACTTGCATTATGGGAGGATCTAAAATCTCTACAAAAATTGGTATAATAAAAAATTTAATACCTAAATTTGATAACATCATTATTGTGGGAGGAATGGCTAATAATATCTTGAATTATAAAGGTAATCAAATAGGAAAATCAGTTAAAGAGGAAAACTGTCAGTCAATTATTGATGATATTTTTAAAACTGCAAAAACTCATTCATGCTCAATTGTATATCCTGAAGATGTTGCGGTAGGAAAAAATATTGAAGACAAAAGTCAAATTAAAGAATTAAATGAAATAAAAAATGATGATTTAATTTTAGATATTGGACCAAAAACTATAAGTAAAATTAAGGATATTATTGAAGATAGTCAAACAGTTTTATGGAATGGCCCAGCAGGTTATTTTGAAAATCCAAATTTTGCTATAGGTAGTTATGAAATTGCAAAAAAAATTATTGAAGAGAGCAATAAAAACTCAATTTATTCTATAGCAGGAGGTGGAGATACAATTGCTGTTTTAAATCAAATCAACGCTATTAAAAATTTTAATTTTGTTTCAACTGCTGGTGGAGCATTTTTAGAATATCTTGAAGGAAAAGAACTTCCTGGTATAAAAGCTTTAAATTGAATATGTCTGAACTAAATAACATAGCACTAGAAATTCTTGGTAACGGAAAAGGTATTTTAGCTGCTGATGAAAGCACAGGCACAATGACAAAAAGATTAGAAGGTGTAAATGTGCCATCAACCCCGGAAAATAGATTGTTGTTTAGGGAAACTCTTTTTAGTTCTTCAAGTATGAAAGATTGCATTGGTGGTGTTATTTTGTACGATGAAACAATCAAGCAAATATCATCAAAAAAAAATAAAATTCCAGAATTAATTTCAAGTATAGGATCTCACCCAGGTATAAAAGTTGATACTGGTGCAAAAGTTTTAGCAGGATCAAATGATGAGAAAATTACTGAAGGTTTAGATGGACTTAGGGAAAGATTAAAAGAATATTATAAACTTGGAGCAAAATTTACAAAATGGAGAGGTGTATATAATATATCTAAAAATTATCCAAGCAAACTATCAATACAATCTAATGCTCATGCTTTAGCGAGATATTCTGCACTGGTGCAAGAGTGTAGTATGGTTCCAATCGTTGAACCAGAACTATTAATGGATGGAGATCATTCAGCACAAGATTGCTATCAAAAAACTTCTGAAGTTATAAAAAAATGCTTTGATGAACTAATTATTCATAAAGTTGATTTGAAAGGAATTATATTAAAGCCCAATATGATTTTGGCTGGAAATAAATCTAAAAATAAAATTTCTAATGAAGAAGTAGCAAAACTAACTTTAGATTGTCTTAAAAATTCAGTGCCATCTGAAGTACCAGGTATTGCCTTTTTATCAGGTGGACAATCTGAGATAGAAGCAACAGAAAATTTAAATTTAATCAATAAAAACAATAATACTAATTTTATAATGAGTTATTCTTATGGACGAGCTCTTCAACAAAGTGCTCTAAAATTTTGGTCAAAAAATATTCAAGATATAAATGGTACACAAAAAGTATTTAATCATAGGGCAAAAATGAATACATTAGCTGCTCAAGGAAAATGGTCTAAAGAAATTGAGAGTCAATAAAAAAAAATTTATTTACCTAATATCCCCGAATAAAATTAGTAAATCTTTTTACAACCATCTAACAAAGGTTTTAAAGATAAAAAAAATAAGTTTTTTTCAACTTAGACTCAAAAATTTACCTTTTAAAAAAAAATTATTTATAGGAAAAAAAACTCAGAAAATCTGTAAAAAATATAAGGTGAAATTTTTAATAAATGATGATGTTTTACTTGCCAAAAAATTAAATTCTGATGGTTGTCATTTAGGTCAGAAAGATATGAAAATATTTAAAGCAAGAAAGATATTGAAAAAAAAAATAATTGGTATCACATGTCATAACTCTATAAGGTTGGCTAAATTAGCACTTAAAAACAAAGCTGACTATCTAGCTTTTGGCTCATTCTATACTTCAAAAACTAAAAAAACTAAATATAAAGCTAATATAAGTTTAATTAAAAAAATTAAAAAGATAACAAATACTCCTATTGTTGCTATTGGTGGTATTAATTCTAAGAATTATAAAAATCTACTATTGAATAAAGCTAACTTTTTAGCTATCTCAGGCTACATTTGGAATAATAAAAAACTAAAACCAATAGAAGCAATTAAAAAACTTAAATGAAAATTAACGCAGGTGAAATAAGAGTTGGGATGCTATTAGAGTACAAAAATGATTTGTGGCAAGTACTTAAGACTCAACACGTAAAGCCCGGTAAGGGTGGTGCATTTGCACAAGTAGAAATGAAAAGTGTAAATAAAAATACAAAATTAAATGAAAGATTTAGATCAAGTGAAAATGTTGAAAAAGCATCATTGGAAGAGATAAATTATAATTTTTTATACGAAGATGAAGATAGTTACTTTTTTATGGAACCCAAATCATTTGAACAAATAGAATTAAAAAAGAATTTAGTTGGTGAAAAAGGAAAATTGCTTACTGAAAACTTGGAAGTTTCAATAAATTTTTATAATGAAAAAGCTATTTCTGTTGATTTACCAAATCAAGTAACATGTAAAATAGAAACTACAGATGTAGCTTTAAAAGGACAAACAGTTTCTTCTTCATATAAACCTGCTGTTTTAAGTAACGGTTTAAATATTCAAGTTCCTCCTTTTATTGAGTCTGGAGATGAAATAATAGTTGATACTCGAAACTTAGAGTATGTAAAAAAGATTTAATATTATGAACTCAATTTCTGCAAATCTTAATATAATGATAAAAGCTAGTGAAAAGGCTTCAAAAATACTAATTAGAGATTTTGGAGAAATTGAAAAATTACAAGTTTCAAAAAAAGGTCCAGCTGATTTTGTGACTAACTCTGATTTAAAAACTGAAAAAATAATTATTGAAGAACTTAAAAAAGCAAAACCAAATTATTCTATTATTAGCGAAGAGAGTGGAGTAGAAAATAACAAAGACAATAAAAATACTTGGATAATAGACCCTATTGATGGAACAGTAAACTTTTTACATGGAGTACCTCATTTTGCTATTTCGATAGCACTTAAATCTAACAATGAAATAATTTCAGGATTAATATTTGATCCAATTAAAAATGAAATGTTTTATGCTGAAAAAGATAATGGATCTTTTTTTAATAATCATAGAGTAAGAGTTTCAAAAAAAAACCAAATAAATGATTGTTTATTTGTTACTGGTGGAAAAATTAAAAATGAACCTGATCTTCCCTACAGAAAATCTGGTTGTGCAGCTTTAGACATGGCTTATGTAGCTGCAGGAAGATATGATGGTTATTTTCAAAATGATTTAAATCTTTGGGATATTGCTGCTGGAATTATAATTGTAAAAGAGGCAGGAGGAATTCTTAACGAAATAGATCTTTCTGTTAACAAAAATATAAAAATTATTGCATCTAGCAGTGATATTCGCCCAAAATTTCTTAAAAAAATAAATAACTTTTAATTGTTTTAAAGAATTCTTTTGTTATAAGTTTCGTCATGAAAAAAAATATTCATCCAAATTACCATACTATTAAAGTTGAAATGACTGATGGAACTCAATTTGAAACTAAATCAACTTGGGGCAAAGAAGGAGAAGTATTAAAGTTAGAAATTGATCCAAAATCTCACTCTGCTTGGACTGGAGGAAAACAAAAATTAATGGATAAAGGCAGAATAAGTAAGTTTAACAAAAAATTCCAAAATTTTAAATCAGATAAAAAAAATTAAATGTCTAATGCACCTCTAATGCCTATGGCTACAGCTGTTTGGCTTGTCGAAAATACAACTCTTACATTTAAACAAATAGCAGACTTTTGTAAATTGCACGAAGTCGAAATACAAGGAATAGCAGATGGAGAAGTTGCAAAGGGTATTAAGGCCTACAACCCTATCATATCTGGTCAGTTATCAAGAGATGAAATTGAACTATCTTCCAAGGACGAAAATAGACCTTTGCAAATTAAAAGTACTGATATTGAGATTTCAAATTCTGAAAAAAAAATAAAAAAATATATACCTTTATCAAAAAGACAGGATAAACCAGACTCCGCTCTTTGGTTGATCAGACAGCACAATTTATTGAAAGACTCTCAAATTGCAAAATTAGTAGGTATTACAAAAAACTCAGTAACTTCTATAAGAAAAAAAAGTTATTGGAATTACAATAATTTGAACCCTAAAGATCCAGTGGCTTTAAATTTATTTTCTCAAAAAGATTTAGTTGAAGCAATAGAAAAGGCTGAAAGAAGAATAAAAAGAGAAAAGAAAGAAAAAGAAAAACAGTTAAAGACTCAACAAATTAATAATTAGTGATTAAAATTAATAGACATAAAAAAATAAAAGTGTTAGTTAATCACTTTTTTGGAGGTAGTTATTAAAATAGAAGTAAAAGATAATAATGTTGAACAAGCTCTTAGGGTATTAAAAAGAAAACTTCAGAGGGATGGATTTTTTAAAGTTATAAAATTAAAAAATACATATGAAAAACCATCTGAAAAGAAAAAAAGAATTCTTCAGGAAAATATTAAAAGAGTAAAAAAGTTAAACAAACTTAAAAATAGAATTTAAGTATACCGCGGGGTGGAGCAGTCTGGTAGCTCGTCAGGCTCATAACCTGAAGGTCGGCGGTTCAAATCCGTCCCCCGCAACCAATTCAATTAAATTTTGAATTTAGATTTTTTACTATCAATTAAAAAAGCCATCACAGTTTCCTTTGTTAATTGATTAGAACTTTTTCCAAACTTTTCAATCTTTTCAATTATTGAAGGTGGTATAGTTATAATATGGCATCCTAACTGCTTTGACTGTAAATAATTGTAAGGCTCTCTTACACTAGCCCAAAGAATTTCAACATTTTTGAATTTTTTTGCCATTGAAATACTTTTTTTAATCTCTGGAATAGGGTCAAGTCCTGTATCTGCAGCTCTCCCTGCAAATATTGAAATGATTACCTTAGTTTTTTTATTTAGTTGTTTAAGAATTTGCTGAGTTTGTTTAGCAGTATACACTGCAGTAATATTTATTTTTATATTTTTTTTGTTTAAGTCCCTTATTATTTTTCCTGTAAAAAAACCTTTTGAGTTGACGACTGGTACTTTTACATAAACATTTTTACCCCAAGTATTAATCTTTAAAGCTTGACCCATCATACTTTTGTAAGTGTCACCAAAAACTTCAAATGAAATGGGTTTATTTTTACAAATTTTTAAGATTTTTTTTGAATATCTTTGATAGTCTTTAGCTCCAGCTTTTCTCATTAAACTTGGATTAGTTGTAAAACCATTTACAATTTTTTTTCTATTAAATTTTTTGATTAAATCTAAGTCTGCAATGTCACAAAAGATTTTTGTTCTCAATTCAAGCCTATAAGTTTTTTGTTATATCTTCAGTCATTTTTTTCGCATCAGCGAATAACATAAGAGTATTTTCTTTATAAAAAAGGTCATTATCAATACCAGCATATCCTGGTGATAAACTCCTTTTTACAAAAAGAACTGATTTACATTTTTCAACGTCTAAAACTGGCATACCATATATCGGACTTTGAGGATCTGTTTTAGCAACTGGATTTGTCACATCATTTGCTCCAATAACAAAAGCTACATCAGCATTAGCAAAATCATTATTAATTTCTTCTAGTTCAAATACTTCATCGTATGGAACATTAGCTTCTGCTAATAATACATTCATATGTCCTGGCATTCTACCAGCTACTGGATGTATTGCGTAAGAAACTTTGATATCATTCTTTTTAAGAGTATCTACCATTTCTCTTAGAGCATGTTGAGCTTGAGCAACTGCCATACCATAACCTGGAACTATTATTACGGATGAAGCATTTTTCATCAAAAAAGCTGCATCATCAGCATTGCCACTTTTTACTGGTCTTTGTTCCTTATTTTGCGAACTTGAAGATTGTTCTGTAGCTCCAAATCCTCCTAAGATTACATTGAAGAACGAACGGTTCATACCTTTACACATGATATATGATAATATCGCTCCTGAAGAACCAACTAAGGCACCAGTAATTATTAAAGCAGTATTTTCTAAAGTAAATCCGATCCCAGCAGCTGCCCAACCTGAATAAGAGTTAAGCATGGATATTACTACTGGCATATCTGCACCACCTATTGGAATAATTAAAAGAAAACCAATTAAAAAAGAAACAGCTAATAATATCCAAAATAAGTTGGACGACTGAGTAGAGCAAAGCAAGTATGTTAATACCACAATTGAAATTAGTATTAGTGCATTAAGAGGATGCTGGCCCTTAAAAGTTATTGGGGAACCAGACATTATTCCTTGAAGCTTTAAAAATGCAATTATCGAACCAGAAAAAGTTATTGCACCCACTGCTGCCCCAATAGACATTTCAATTAGACTTCCAAGTTTTATATTACCTGGCGAACCTAGGTTAAAAGCTCCTGGATTCAAGAATGCTGAGATTGCAACAAAAACAGCAGCAAGACCTACTAGACTATGGAAGCCTGCTACTAGCTCAGGCATTGCAGTCATTGGAATCTTATATGCAATGAATGCTCCTACTAGACCTCCAATCAATAGAAAAATAAGAACATAGATAAATCCGCTGGAAAAATTACCAATAGATAGAAATGTTACAGTTATTGCGATAATCATTCCAAGGATACCAAAAAAATTACCTTGTCGAGATGTTTCTGGTGATGACAAACCTCTCAATGCTAAAATAAATAATACACCAGAGATTAAATAAAAAATTGCTGATAAATTAGCTGATATCATTATTTATCCTTCTTCTTTTTTTTATACATGGCTAACATTCTTTGGGTTACCAAGAATCCACCAAATATGTTTATTGCTGCCAAAGATATAGCTAAAAAACCAAAAATACTTGAATTATTAAAAACACTTTCAGAATTACCTGCTAGTCCAGCAATAATAGCGCCAACTATAATCACTGAAGAAATCGCGTTCGTTACAGACATAAGTGGAGTATGCAAGGATGGTGTTACACTCCATACCACATAATAGCCTATAAATATTGAAAGTATAAATATACTAAGTCTAAATATAAAAGGATCAATTTCCATAATTTTATTTTACCAAAGTTTTTTCAATTATTTCATCTTTTAAATTAATATTAATTTTACCATTCTTTTTATCAAATAAATTTGAAACAAAATTAAATACATTTTTTGAATATAAAGTTGAGGCTGAAATTGGCAATCTATTAAGTATATTTTTTTCACCCATAATTTTAACTCCATTTTTATTAATTATTTTATCAACTTCCGTAAAAGCAGTATTCCCACCCTGAACTGCCGCCAAGTCGTAAATTACTGAGCCTGGCTGCATATTTTCAATCATTTTTTCTTTAATAATAACCGGTGCCTTTTTTCCAGGAATTAAAGCTGTGCAAATTACAATATCAATTTTTTTTAATGTTTCTTCCAATAAATTTTCCTGCTTTTTTTTAAAGTCCTCCGATGCCTCTTTTGCATAGCCTCCTTCTGTTTCAAGATTTTCTGAACCTTCAACAGTTAAAAATTTACCCCCTAAACTTTCGACTTGTTCTTTAGATGCCATTCTCACATCAGTAGCAAAAACAATTGATCCCATTCTTTTTGCAGTCGCGATTGCCTGCAGACCTGCTACTCCCGCTCCAACAATTAATACTTTTGCCGCGGGAATTGTGCCGGCTGCAGTCATCATCATTGGTATGGCTTTTTCAAAATTAGCAAAAGACTCAACTACTGCTTTATAACCAGCAAGATTAGCTTGAGAAGAAAGTATATCCATAGATTGTGCTCTCGTAATTCTTGGTAGTAACTCTAAAGAAAAAACATTTATTTTTTTATTAATAAGATCTTTTATTTCTTTTTTGTTATCATAAGGATTTAAAACACCGATGAAAATTTGATTTTCTTTTAATAAAGACCTTTTCTCGTCAGAAATAAGTCCTAGCTGAATAATGATTTGAGAATTATTAATAACTTCTTTTTCATCTTCAAACATTTTTACGCCTAGTTCAGTATATTCTTCATTTATAATACCAAGATGAGAACCATAATTTTTTGATAATGAAACTTCAAAACCAAGAGCAATATATTTTTTTGCTGTCTCAGGCGTTATTGCAATTCTTTTTTCAAATTTTTGATTTTCTAAAATAGAAGCGATTTTCATAAAAAAATCTTATAGCAAGAATATTGCCATTAAAACTAAAACTATTATTACCGCGACAGTTCCCCACAACACAAATTTAGTAAAATTATTCCATGTATTTTTATGGTTTTCATTATCCATAAAAATTATTTTTGTCTTGCTTTAAATTTAGGATTTGTTTTATTTATTATATAAACTCTTCCTCTTCTCTTAACCATTTTAGAATTAAGGTCTCTTTTTTTAATTGATTTAAGGGAACTTTTTATTTTCATAATATATAGTTTATAGCCGGCGATGTCCTACTCTTCCATGTCTTAAGACAAAGTACCATTGGCGCTGAAAGGCTTGACTTCCGAGTTCGGAATGGGATCGGGTATAACTCTCTCGCAATAATCACCGGCATGGGTCTTATAATCAAGAAATTAAAAATTGTAAAGGTGTAAGTAACGTTTTTTTATGTATTTTTAGTTAAAAAATCTGCATAGGTAGTTTCAATTGCATCTTTCATCTTTGTTTTAGCTTTCCATCCATATTTTTTTGCAAGGTCAACATTCAATACTTTTCTAAGTGTTCCGTTAGGTTTCTTTTTATCGAATTTGATCAAGACTTTTTGTTTAGGACAAATAATTTTCAACAATAAATTTGCATATTTCTTAATTGAGTAGTCTTTACCTGTTCCAATATTAATTAATGTTTCTCTAATCTTTCTATTCATAAAAAAAATACATGCATCCG
>CACKPP010000014.1 GCA_902602105.1 uncultured Pelagibacteraceae bacterium | reverse complement strand
AAAAATAAAGTTTCATTTTTTCCACTTTTATTAGTGATATCTCTATTATCCAGCCCTTTTTTAGATAAATCTAATAAAACTGATGCCCAATAAAGTAAATCTTTACCCATAAGTTGAGTACTGAGTCCTTTTTGAGGAGCTTCAAGATAAGAATTAATAATTTTATTTTTATCCCACTTAGAAATTATTTCATAAACTTCATCAAGATTACCATATAACATTCCTATATAAAAAGCAGGACCTGCACATAGACAATCCCATCCGCAAGTATCCATAGACCTAAGTTCTAAATATTTTTTTAATCTATTTTCAGTAAAGATTGTACTTAAGTGAGTAGCCAAATCTTTCTCAGAAGGTAATCTATTATCTATTTCATTAATCTTTCCATTCATAAAATCTTTAAAAATGTACTTTCTTCCTGAAATATAGTTTTCATTATCTTGAATAAATAAAATTGGAAAGTTCATGACGAACTCAGCATATTTTTCAAAATTTAATTCTTCAAAAAATAATTTCGGCAATCCACCTCTTGAAGTATTTTGCCAAACTCTTGATCTATAAGACAGATAGTTACTTTTTTTTTTTTCAACTATTGATGAATTGGCAAACAAAGCTATTGAAATAGGAACAATTGAATTAATTATCTTAAATTTTTTGGTAAAATCCTCCTCAGAATTGTAATCAATGTTTAATTGAGTTCCACATGTTCTATACATCATGTCTAGACTTAATTCTCCTCCTAATGGCATGTCTTTGGTCATCAACTCATATCTTTGTTTTGGATTATTTGGAATTTCATTTATTTTTGAAATAGGATCAAAACCTGCACTTACAATCTTGATACCTAATTTTTTAGTAACCTGTTTTAACTCAAATAAGTAGTCTTGTGACTCAGCACATGCTTCATGAATATTATTTAGTTTATCTCCTGATAATTCTATTTGGTTTCCAGGTTCAATTGTAATATTTTTTCCACCTTTGTTTAAACCAATAATATTACCCTTTTCTAGAATTGGGTTCCATCCAAACTCTACCAAAGCAGAGAACATTTCCTTAATTCTTAAATAATCTATTCTTTTATTATTTTGTTCATTAAATAGAAATTTTTCATGTTCAATTCCAATTTTAAAATCTTTTGGATTTTTAATACCTGATCTAAAATATTCGATAATATTTTCTTTTGTAGTTATCATTAGTTATTAGATAATACTTTATTAATAAATTTAAAGTAAAGAATATGGTTTTCTTGAAAATATTCTTTTAACCATGGGGGCAAATTCTTCTAAAGTCATATTTTCATATGTAGGATCAAAAGAAGATTGATCCCAATCCTCACAAAATTTTAATGCATCATTATAGTATTGATGATTTTTATATTTATCTCTTTGATTTTTGTTTTTTCCTAAATGATGTGCATAATAATACATCTGGAATTCACCGTGTTTTTCAATTATCCAATGAGTTTTTTTACTCACATATGGTTTAAGTACAGCAGCAGCATACTCAGAATGGTTTAAAGGTGCTAATTCATCACCTATGTCATGTAATAAGGCTGCAACAACCATTTCTTCATCAGCTTTATCTTTAAAGGCTCTAGTTGCAGTTTGTAGCGAGTGTTCAAGTCTTGTTATTTTGTAGCCTTCTAAAGTCGAAGTAAGACCTCTCATGAATTTTAAAATTCTATCTGCAGTACCATTAATATAATCTTGTTCGTATTTATCTAATAAGAGATATTCTTCTTTGGTTCCTTCTTTCATTTTTGTAAAATTAACAGTCTTCATTTAGTTATTTGATGCTGTATTAAGTAAAGATAGTTGAGTAACTTTGCTATCTCCAAGTTCATCAATAGGTTTGACTGGATAATCTCCAGTAAAATAATGATCTGTTAGTTGAGGATAATTTTCATTTCTTTTATCAAAACCAATTGCCCTATACATTCCATTAAGAGATAAAAATTTTAAAGATTTTGCTCCTATATATTTACATATCTCATCATTATTTTTATTCGCAGCTAGTAATTCTTTCTTAGTAGGTGTATCTACACCGTAAAAATCAGGATATTTAATTTCTGGACAAGCTATTTTTACATGCACTTCTTTAGCCCCTGCATCATATAACATTTTTACTATTTTATGAGAAGTAGTTCCTCTAACTAAGGAGTCATCTATTAAAATAATTTTTTTATTTTTTATAGTAGATTGATTAGCATTTAATTTTAACTTAACCCCTAAACTTCTAATTTTTTGACTAGGTTCAATAAATGTTCTTCCAACATAATGATTACGAACAAGTCCCAACTCAAAATTCTTTCCAAGATATTGAGCAAAACCAAGAGCAGCAGCGTTACCAGAGTCTGGTACTGGAACTATTATGTCCGCATCAATATCATTTTCTTTTGCAAGTTCTGCTCCAAGATTTTTTCGATGTTCATAGGCAGTTTTTTTATTTATAATACTATCTGGTCTTGCAAAGTAGATATATTCAAAAACACAAGGCCTTACTTTTTTTGGAGGGAATGGCTTAATACTTTTTAATTCATCATTTTCAATTAGAACAATTTCCCCATTTTCAACCTCCCTAATAAATTTAGCTCCAATTATATCAAGTGCACATGTTTCTGAAGCTAATACAAAGCTATTTTTTAACTTTCCTATAACCAGAGGCCTAATGCCAAATGGGTCTCTAACTCCAATTAAAGAAGTTTGAGTCAACATTACTAGTGCATAACCACCCTGAATTTGAAATATAGCATCAACTACTTTATCAATTGTTTTAATTCTTTTAGATTTTGCAATTAGTTGAACAATAGTTTCAGTATCAGAGGTAGTATAAAAAATTGCTCCATCTTCAACTAATTTATTTCTCAATGAAATTGAATTTGTTAAATTTCCATTATGAGCAACACCTATACCTCCAGCATTTGTATCAGCAAAAAAAGGTTGGATATTTCTTAGTGTATTTTCTCCAGTAGTACTATATCGATTATGTCCTATAGCATAATCACCTTTAAGATTTTTAAGTACTTTTTCTTTATTAAAATTATCACCGACTAAACCAAATCTTTTTTCAGAAAAATATTGTTTTCCATTAAACGTAACAATACCACAACCTTCTTGACCCCGATGTTGGAGAGCATGAAGCCCAAGTGCTGTTAGAGCAGAAGCATCTTTAGCATTACTTATTCCAAATACACCACATTCCTCTTTTAACTTAGGATTAAAGCTCCTCAATTTTTTCTCTAGAATCTTGATATGTTTTTTCATTAGGAAATTCTTTAAGTAAATAATTACTACCTTTTTCCAAATATGGAAAGATGTATGATTTATCTAATTTTAATGGCCATTTGTCGTAATTATACACCACATGTACGGCTGAAAAGATACATATTGAGATAATGTAAGCTCTAATAAATCCAAAAAAGAATCCAAATAAAGTGTCTAAGCTACCAATCCCAGTGTAACTAATAGCTTTACTTAATCCTTTATTTATCATTAAGATTAAAAATATCAATACAACAAATATTGTAATCCCAAGCCCAATATCTAAAACATATTCATTATCGATAATATCTTTTAAATAAGGTTTTAATTTTGGAAAAATTATTAAAGTAATTACATATGCTAAAAGCCATTTTGCCATTGATAAAATGCTTAATACGAAACCCTTTTGGGAGCATTTAATCAATGATAGAATAGTTATTATTATATATATCAGATCAATAATTGAACTAGCTTTATAAAAGTTTGAAAGCACATCTGGCATTTAGTTATTTTCCAAATGGTTTAATCAATAATATTAGTGAAGGAAGTAAGGTTAAAACTGAAATCATTGCTAGAAGCATTGCTAAACCTGTGAAAATCCCAAAATAAATTGTTGGAATAAATTTAGATAAAACCAATATTGAAAAACCAAAAACAATTGTTATAGACGTATTTAAAATCGCTTTACCTACAGTCGCATGACATAAAATAAGAGTTTTATTGTAATCATTTGAATTACTAAACTCCTCTTTAAATCTGTAAATATAGTGGATACTGTTATCCACAGCAATACCAATAGTAATTGCTGCTATAGTAATTGTCATCATATCCAAAGGGATTTTAAGCAAGCCTATAATTCCCAATATAAAAAAAGCAGCTATAAAATTTGGGACTACACCAATCAGGGATAATTTAATATTTTTAAAAAGTATAACAAACATTGAAAATATGCCAATCATAACTAAGCCTAAAGTTAAAATTTGAGATTTAAAAAGACTTTGAAGCAAATTGTTAAATAAAATTAAAACACCTGCAAGTTTAAATTCATCTTCTTTAAGTCCAATCTTATTTTTTAAATCGTAATTTATTTTTTTTATTAAATCATTTCTTCTCAAATTTTCTTGAGAGTCTATTATTCTAAGGTTAATTCTTGCCTCATTATCTTTAATTGAAATATAAGGATCAATAATTTCTGTTTTTATACTTTCTGGTATTTTAGAGTATAAAACTCCCATTTCTAGTGTGCCTAATGGCTTACTATTATTTAGCAAAGTTGCTACATCAATTATAGATGAAAATGATAAAACTTTTCCAACTTGTGGTAGACTGTCAAGATAGTTGTGGACAGAAGAAATCTTATCAATTTTATCTTTAGTGAACCAGTATTTTTCATCATTTTGTCCATCTTCATTATCCCAATCTTCAAACTCATCATCTTCTATTTTCTTTTTTTCTTTTTTAGGAAATTTCAAAATAACTTCAAGAGGAGTAGTTCCACCCAATTTTTCATCTATTAATTTCATTCCTTTATAAATTTCAGTTTTTTTACTAAAATAATTTATAAAACTATTTTCAACTTCAAGACGACTAATCCCGATTAAACTTAATAAAACTACAATACCAGTTATGAAAAAGATTATTTTATGATTGTTTTGTGATATTTTTGCAAAAAAAGATGTAATTATAGATTCTTCATATTTTTTTAAAGAAATATTTTCTTTAGGCACAAAGTTGATCAGTGTTGGTAGTAATGTAAAAGTTATAATAAATGAAGTTATCAGACCTAAAGTCATCATCCATCCAAAATCAATAATAGGTTTTATTTCACTAAAAATTAAAGAAAGAAACGCAATAATTGTTGTTAAAACTGTGTACAAAATAGGCCAAAACATTTTATTTGTGGTTAAAGAAATCAATTCTATAATATCTTTATTGGGATAAGTCTCTTTTAGCTGTAAAAATCTAGTACTCATGTGAATATTCATTGCCATAGTTAAAATTAACATTAAAGCAATAAAATTTGAGGAGATAACTGTTACTTTCCATCCTAATAAGCCAAGTATCCCCATCATTATAATTACTGAAAATAAACAACTACTAATTGGAACTATAATCCAAATTAGTTTTCGAAAAACGAACCACAAAGTGGCAATAATAAATAATAAAACCCCTATCCCAAAAACAATAATATCACTTTTAATAAATGACATCATATCATCTGCTATCATAGGTATACCTCCTAAGTGTATTTTTCCAATATCTTCATAGCTTTTGATAACATCTCTTATTTCTAAAATGTTTTGATGATTTTGTTTTTTTATTTGATCTTTATTTTCGTCAATTTCTTTTTTTGTCTTATTTTTAAAGTTTTTTAGGTCATCATTTTTTTTAATATTAACTATGATACCACTTGTTTTACCATCTTCACTAATTACAAAATTTCTAAATACTGGACTACTCAAAATTTCATTGAAACCTCTATCTCTATCTATATCTTGATCTTTAAGAGTTTTAAAACTTTCAAGTCTTTCTTGTAATGATGCATCAGAACTATTTAACAAAGGAATATCTAATAATGTAATTACACTATGCACCCAACTAAGACTTTGAATCTTATACTTAAGACTTAAAAGATTATTAATCGATACATCAGAAACCATTGCTTCATCTGGTGTGTAGGTTAAAATAAGAAATTCCTTAGACCCATATCTTTTTGTTATTTCTTGAAGATATTTTAGATCTGGATCTCCCTCAATCAGCAAGGTTTCTGATGATGCGTCTAGCCTAAAATCTTTAGCATAATACCCAAAGCTTAATAGAGATATAAGCAAAATAACAAAAATAGATTTCGGATTTCTAAGAATTTTATTTTGATAAAATTGGGTGATCATTAAACCCTTTTATATTGGAATTTACTTATTTTGTAGATCTTTAAATTTAGTGAACATTTCCTCAAATTCTAGTGATATATTACCCGTAGGACCATGTCTTTGTTTACCAATAATCAATTCAGCTAAATGAGAAACTTCATTCATTTTTGCTTGCCATTCAGCATGCTCTACCGTCGCAGCTCTTGGTTCTTTAGCTTTTAAATAATACGACTCTCTGTATACAAACATTACAACATCAGCATCTTGTTCAATTGAACCGGATTCTCTTAAATCAGATAGTTGGGGTTTTTTATCATCTCTTTGCTCAACTGCTCTCGAAAGCTGTGAAAGAGCAACAACTGGTATTGAGAGCTCTTTTGCAATAGCTTTTAACCCTTGAGTTATTTCAGAAATTTCCTGAACCCTACCATCTTTATTATTAAAAGTACCTCTCATTAACTGTATGTAATCTACTACAATCATATCAAGTCCAAATAATCTTTTAATTCGCCTAGCTCTATTACTCATAGCCGCAATACTAATTGCCGGTGTTTCATCTATATAAAGAGGAAGCTCTGAAATATTTTTAGATGTTTCTATAAACTTATCAAATTGGTCTTCAGAAATTTTCCCACGTCTTATATCATTCGATTTAATTCTTGATTGTTCAGCTAAAATTCTAGTTGATAGTTGTTCAGACGACATTTCTAATGAAAAGAACGCAATAGATGATTTTTTTCCACTATCTTGAATTTTTTGAGCAGCATTAAATGCTATGTTGGTTGCTAAAGCAGTTTTACCCATAGCTGGACGACCGGCAATAATTATTAAATCTGACTGATGAAGACCACCAAGTCTATCATCCAATTCTCTTAAGCCAGTAGGAACACCAACTATACCTTCTTCATTTTTATATGCAGCTGATGCCATTTCAATTGTTAATTTCATAGCTTCATCAAATTTAATTAATGATGAGTTGAAAGAACCTTTTTCAGCTAAATCAAATAGTAATCTTTCAGAATTTTCAATTATTGTTTGGCCACTAGTATTTAGATCATTTAGTTTGGCTGTATCAATTGTTTGCTCTGAGATTTTAATTAATTCTCTTCTAACAAACATGTCATATATAATTTTTGAATACTCAGTTGATTGTCTTGTAGAAGTTGAAAACTTTGTAATTTTTACTAAATATTCTGGGACATTTAAATCATCTTTTTCATCTTCAAAATAATTTTTTAAAGTTATTGGATTAGCAAGCATACCTTTATAAATTAGATTTTCTATGGCACTAAATATTTTTTGATGCATTGGATCATAAAAATTATTACTTGAAATAATAGTGTTTATTTCATCAAAAATTTCATTTGTGACTAATATAGAACCTATTACTGCCTGTTCAGCCTCTATATTATTGGGAAGTTCTTTGAATTTATCTTTAACAAGACTTAAATTATTTTCCATTCAATAAACTTATCTTAAAAAATTTCTAAAAAAATAGAAAAAAATTGATGGGGAAAAGTTTGTATAATTATTGAATTGTTTCAGCTGAAATTACATTAATAATTATTTCAGCATCAACTTCAGAGTGTAGATTTATTTTAACTTTAAATTTACCAAGTGATTTAATTTCTTTAGTGGGTTGTATCATCGAAGGCTTAACATCTATTTTATCATGATCTTTGATAAATTTAGAAATTTCAGTCGGTTTCACAGATCCATATAACTCTTTATTTTCTGTGCTTAATTTTTTGATTTCGTATTCTTTTTTATCCAAGCTTTCAGCTATTTTTTTTGCATCTTGTTTTTTTTCATTATCTTTTTTTGTAAGATCTGATTTGATTTTCTCTACTTGAGAAATGTTTTCTTTTGATGCATAGAGCGCTTTTTTATTTGCAATCAAAAAATTTCTTGCAAACCCTCTTTTAACCTCCAAGACCTCTCCTATAGAGCCAATTTTTTTTAGATTTTCTAATAATATTACTTTCATTTTACAATAATGCTAGATTTCTGGCTCTTTTAATTGATACAGATAATTCTCTCTGTTTTTTTTGACTTACATTAGTTATCCTTGAAGGAAGGATTTTACCATTTTCAGATGTATATCTTTTCAAGAGTTTAATATTTTTGTAATCAATTTTTGGAGCTCCCTTTACTGAGAGTGGACAGCTTTTTTTAAATCTATACTTGTTTGGTTGGAAAATACTTAATTTTGCAAAATTGCTTTGTTTGTTTTTTTTATTTCCACTTTGTCTTTTTGGCATATTTAATTCTTTAAGTTTTCTCTCTTTTCATTGTCATCTTTTTTAGAAAAATAATTAGTTTCGAGATCAAATTTTTTGACTTTTACCGTCAGAAACCGTAGTAATTTTTTGTCAATAGACTCATTTTTTTCTAACTCTTGAATCAAATTACCATTACCTTCAATTTTAAAATGAATATAGCTTCCTTTCTTATTTTTTTTAATTAAATAAGCTAAGTTAAGTAAACCCCAATTTTCAGTTTTAACAATTTTTCCTTTATTTTTTTCAACTAATTTAGAATATTTTTCAGTCAACTGTTTGATTTCACTTGGAGACGTATCTTGTCTTGCTATAATTGTATGTTCGTATAAATTCATTTAAGTTCTTTAATAAAAAATGAGGATATACTATTATAAACCTTCAATTACAATAGCAAAAAGGATAAAAAAAATAGGTTTTTTTAGATGTTTTCAGTAATTTTTCCTGGGCAAGGTTCTCAAATATTAGGAATGGGAAAAGAGTTTTTTGAAAAATATAGTTCTGTAAAGAATTTGTTTAAGGAAGCTGATGAAGTTTTGGGTTTACCACTATCGAAGATTATTTTAGAAGGTCCAAAAGATGATTTAAATCTTACTGTTAACACTCAGCCAGCTATTTTTTTAATTAGTTATTCAATATTCAATGTAGTTAAAGAAGAATTTAATATTAATTTACATGAAGCAAAATATTTTGCAGGACATTCTTTGGGAGAATATTCAGCATTATCATGTGCTGGATATTTAAATTTTTCAGATACTATAAAGCTTTTAAGACTAAGAGGGGATGCCATGCAAAATGCAGTCCCGAAAGGACAAGGGGGGATGGTTGCAGTTTTAGGCTCAACTATTGATATAATAGAAAATATTTTAGAGAATAATAAGAATAATTTTTCAGCTCAAGTAGCTAACGACAACTCAGAAGGACAGATTGTATTGAGTGGTAAGAATATTGATTTAGAAAAATTAACAGAAGTTTTAAAAACTAATAATATTAAAAATATAAAGTTACCAGTTAGTGCCCCTTTTCATTGTCAACTAATGAATAAGGCTACACAAATAATGAAAAAGGAAATTGAAAAAACTAATTTTAACAATTCAAAAAATACACTTATTTCAAACGTAACTGCAAATGAAATTAAAGATAAAGAAGAATTGAAAAAATTATTGATTGATCAAATTGAAAATAGAGTAAGATGGAGAGAGAGTGTTATTAATATGATTAATAAAGGAACTGATCAATTTATTGAAATTGGACCTGGAAAAGTACTAACTGGATTAATTAAAAGAATCAGTAAAAATGTAAAAACTAATACTATTAATAGTGAGATTGATATAAAAGAGTTGAAGATATGAATGATTTAAAGTTGAAAAATATTATTGTAACAGGAGCCTCTGGAGGAATAGGTAACTCTATAGTAAAAAATCTATATGATTATAATGCAAATATATTAGCCTCAGGTACGAAGATAGAAAAATTGGAAGGACTTAAATCAAAATTTAAAAATATTAAAATTTTGAAATTCGATATAAGTCAAACTGAAAAAATAGAGGAATTTATTGAGAACGCATCAAATGAACTTGGTGGTAAATTAGATTGTATCATAAATAATGCTGGAATAACTCAAGATAATTTAGCAATTAGAATGAGTATTGATGAATGGAAAAAGGTGATTGATATAAACTTAACATCCACATTCTTATTGAGTAAATTTGCAATAAAAAAGATGTTAAAAAATAAATCAGGGAAAATTATTAATATTACTTCAGTTGTAGGTCATACTGGAAATTTAGGGCAAGCTAATTATACAGCCTCTAAAGCAGGAATTATTGCTATGTCAAAAAGTTTAGCAATAGAATATGCAAAAAAGAATATTAATATAAATTGCATTTCTCCTGGTTTCATAAAAACTGAAATGACAGATAAAATAGATGATAAATTTAAAGAAATTATATTGGCTAAAATTCCCTCAGCAAGATTAGGTGAGCCAGAAGATATAGCAAATGCTGTTCTTTTTTTAGCTTCTAATCAGTCAAACTATATTAATGGTGAAACTCTGCATGTTAATGGGGGCATGTATATGGCTTGACAAAACAAGTAATTAAACTAATAAGAATTTAAATTAATAAATAAGGATTTATATGTCAGAAGATATTTCAAGCAAAGTTAAAAAAATAGTTGCTGATCACCTAGGTATTGATGAAGCAAAAGTTACTGAAGATTCTAGTTTCATAGATGATTTAGGTGCTGATAGTTTAGATACTGTAGAATTAGTTATGGCTTTTGAAGAGGAATTTGGTTCAGAAATTTCAGACACAGAAGCTGAGAAGATATTAACTGTAGGTGATGCTGTTAAATTTATAGAAAGCAAAAGTAATTAGTTAAATTTAATGTCTCAAACAAAAGGTGGGATAATGGTGATATTATCATCCCCATCTGGTGCAGGAAAAACAACTTTAGTTAAACTCCTTTCAGAAAGAAATAATTTTTTTATTTCTACATCACATACAACTAGAAAACCTAGACCAAACGAAATTGAAGGCAAAGATTATTACTTTGTTTCTGATCAAGAATTTAAAAGATTAATCAAAAATGATGAATTTCTTGAATATGCAAAAGTTTTTAACAATTATTATGGAACTACAAGAACTCCAATTATTCAAAATTTAGAGAAAAATCTTAATGTTATTTTTGATATTGATTGGCAAGGCGCTGATCAAATTAAAAATAAAAAGTTGGATTATAGATTAATTACATTTTTTATTTTACCACCAAGTAAAAAAGTTTTATTTGAAAGATTGTCAAATAGAGATATGAAAGACAAATTAATAGCAGAAGAAAGAATGAAACAATTTGATAGAGATGTTCTTCATTGGATAAATTATGATTATGTTGTGGTAAATGACAACCTTGATAATTGCTTTGAAAAAATTCAAAAATTAATTAGTGCTGAAATCAACAATGGTTCAAAAGATTATGATAAAAATTTTGTTAAAAATCATGTTGAAAAATTAATTTCTTGAATTTTCTAATTGTTTTGCAATCAAATAATAGGTTTGATTGTCTAAATTTTGTGGTCTCAAATCAAGATTAATGTTAAGTTTTTTTGCAACTTCTTCAGAGTCTTTAAAAAGTTGGTTAAATGGTTTCTTTATTTTTTTTCTTCTTTGATTGAAAAAAGTTCTTGTTACTTTCTCAAGAGATGATGAGCTATTTAATTGAAAAAAATTTGATTTTGGAGAAAAAACCAACAATGAACTCTCGACCTTTGGTATTGGCCTGAAAGATCTAGGATTGATATCAATTATCTTTTTTATATTTAATTTCCAATTTGATATTATTGAAAGTCTTCCATAGCTTGAGGTATTACATTTACTTACAATTCTATCAGCAACTTCTTTTTGGAACATAAGAACTAGTTTATCAAACCATAAATTTGAATTAAGATTTAAGACCCATTTCATCAAAATTTCTGTTGAAATATTATAGGGAAGATTTCCAAAAACTGTTAATTTGCTTTTTGATAAACTTTGCTCTGATATTTGAAGAATATCATCATTAATAAAAGTAATCTCATCAGAAAATTTATCTTTTAATAAGTTAAATAAGTACTTATCTTTTTCTACAAGAATTAGTTTCTTTGGTCTCTTATCTAATATCTCTCTAGTAAGGTTACCTGTTCCAGGCCCAACTTCCAGTACATGTTTATCTTTAATTTTTGCACAATCTGTAATTAATTTAATAATCTTAGTGTCATATAAAAAATTTTGACCAAGACTTTTTTTAGCTCTAATCATTACTTAAGTCTGTCTAAAAATTTTATAGATTCTATTAAACTTTGAGGATTAGATTTATTTTTTCCAATCATTTTAAAATTTGGACCATGGTCTGGAGAAATTCTTAAGTAAGGAAGACCCAAAGTTATATTTATAGCATTAAACCCGTGTAAGGCCTTTATTGGTGTTAAAACTTGGTCATGATACATTCCAATTATAACATCATACTTTTTTGAATTTTCTTTTAAGAAAATTGTATCTGCTGAAATTGGTCCAATAATATTTATCTTTTTTTTTTTTAAAAAATTTATAGCTGGTTTTATGAACTTTTTTTCTTCACTTAATTCAAAAAAATTTTCACAATGTGGATTTAACCCAGAAACAGCAATTTTTACATTTTTTGAAAAGTTATCCATATAAAAATTTTTTATCAATAATATTTTATCAACAATTTTTTTCTTTTTAATGTTTTTTGAAATTTTGCTTACAGGTAAATGAGTTGTTATAGGAGATACTGACAAATATTTATTATAAATCAGCATGGTGTAGTTTTCTTTTAGTTTGTATTTTGAAGCTAAAAATTCTGTAATTCCTAAGTATTTACCTTTTAAAAAATTTTCTTTAGATATAGGGCCATTAATTAGACCTGATATTTGATTATTTTTTATAATTTGAAATGCTTTTTCAAAACAAGTTAAAATATATTTATTTGATTTAGTTGAAATTTTTTCAAATGGTTTTTTAAATTTATAATTAATATCTATTATATTAATTTTTTTTTTACTTAGATTAGTAAAAAAATTATTTTTTAAATTTATTACATTAAGTTTAATCTTAAGATTAATTTTTTTTGTTTGACTCATTATGAGATTGTAAGAGCCAATTAAGATGATTGGTTTTGAGGCGTTGTATCTTTTAAAAGATTTAACTATAATTTCAGAAAATATACTATTTGGTTCTCCACAAACTATAATAATAGGTTTGTTATTCATTAATTTGACTATTAAGCTTTATTTTATTGTAATAAATTTGAGAAAATTGCTCAAATTGTTTTTGTTTTTCGAATTCAATCATTTTATTTAATAAATCTTTTTCATTTAATTCTGGTTTAATTAGATTTTTTTTATCGATTAAAAGAATTAAAAATCCATTTGCTACTTTGATGGTTTCAGAGAACTCTCCTATTTTTAATTTCTTAAGTTCAGTAAGAATTTTTTCTGATAATTGATCTTCTCTAATTTTACCAATTTTTCCACCAAATTGAGCAGTGCTTGAGACACTAAATTTATTTGCTGTAGCACTAAAACCAAGAGATCTAATATTGGATATAATTTCTTTTTTTTTATTTATAAATTCATTTTGATCTTTAGCTTGGAATACTATTTCAGATAATTCGTATTCAAGAATTTCTTTAATGTTCAATTTTTCCTGTTTAATCTTATTTATTAAATCTTTTTCATTTACAGATATTTGATCTTTATATTTGTTCATAATTACTTGATTCCATGCAATTTCTATTTCAATCTTTTTTTCAACTTCACTTAATGAAACATTAAACTTTCTTAAATATTCAATAAAATTTTCTTTATTATTTATACCTAATTTTTGGTAAAAATTTTTCACAACCTTTTCTATTAATATATTCTCTTTAAAAT
>CACKPP010000013.1 GCA_902602105.1 uncultured Pelagibacteraceae bacterium | reverse complement strand
CACTATCAAAAGTAAGTTTGACAGTTAAATAAGCTATATTTCTTAATCTATGGTTGCTTGTCCAAACTGAACTTGCGCTATCTAAAACTGTGTCAACAGTTTGTGTAGATGAACCTAAGTGTTTAATTATTTGCGCTTTACCGCTAAACGTACCACTTGTTACATTACCTGAGCCGTCTAACTGACCTGTTGTAATTTCTGTGTCGTTAAAAAATACTGAACCAATACTATTTACTTCGTGTCCGCATAAAGCGATAACTAAATATAAATCTTTATTATTGTTTAAAGTTTCTGCGTGTACTATTGCACCACCTTTACGAACCTCGCCGTAAATAATTGATCTTACTGCAACAGGACTACGAATAAGACTTTTTCTTGCAACTGCTTCATTAGTAAAACTATTAAAGTCAGGTTGTTTTGGTTTGCCTGCTAATTTTTTGTAAGCAAAACTAAATACTGCACTAGCAATAAAAGAAAATGCAAACTGTTTTAAACCGCCTGATAAAAGACCTTTCCAACCGCCTTTTTTTGCAACAGTTTTAACTACAAATTTTGTTGCACTTTCAACTATACTACTTACAAATCCACCCATAATCTATTATTCCTAATTTTTTTTGTTACTATATTTCTAATTTTATTATCTTTTAATCTTAACCAATTAGTAGTGTCATTAGGCTTTAGGTGTTTTGCTAAATTTCTTCTACTCCATAAATAAATTTCTTTAACATTTTCTTTTGCAAGTAAATCAATATGTATAATTTCACTACCGCAATTCCAATTTCTAATTATTCCAGATTGTAGATAAAAATTTTTTACATTTCTATTTACAAACGCCCAATTAACAAAACCGTAAATCTTAGCTCTATTTTTAAAAAGTTTAAATTGACTATGATTATAACTTTGTATTAAAAAATTATATAATTCTTCGTATGTATTATTTTTATATTTTTCAAAACTTTTATAAAAAAAAATTATTTCGTCTAGCAACAATTAGTTATCTACTCCCCAAAATAACTCTTTTTCTGCAACACTATCAACAAACTCTAAACCCTTGTCGCCACTAAATAAATTTTGTTGTTCCTCGTTTGTAAATCTTGATATTCTTGGACGTTCCCAATCAACTAATCTATTTTCTATATCTAATTCTATTGTTGCAGTATTAGATAAACTAATTGCCATTGTATCAACTTTACCTACAAATATAATAAACGGGTCATCTACTAATCCGTATGTAGAACTTAAAAAACCTAAATATTCTGTTGCGGGACTACCTTGATATTCTTCTGTTAAAGCAACAGATATATAAGTTGACGGTATTCCTGTTAAGGTAAGTTTAATTCCGTTAGCTTGTAATTCAGATGTTTCCTCAATATCTGAAACAGTTCCAATATTGCCTGCGCCAATATATGTGTTACCACCCCAAGTTATATTACGATCACTACTATTGAGATATACGTTAGCACTTGGAAATTCAAACTTTAAAAAATATACAGGTCTTAAAACTTCGTCATTTAATACGTTACTGTTATTTGTAGTTAATGTTTTTACCATTAGACAACCTCTAAACCACTAAAGCTTATTCCATAAATTCCTGCGGTATTTATAGAATAAGTCGTACTATCCCCTGTCAATTTCATTGTGCATACAGGATTAGTCGTAGTAATAACTGCGTTATCACTTGGACTAGACCTTAAACTTGGTACAAAATTTACAGTTACGTCGCCTGAACCGTCGCTTGTAGCGTCAACTGTAACCATTTTTAATTCACTATTTACACTAAAAAAATCGCCTGCTTTTAAAACTGTTGTACTAGCCTGCGCACCGTCTAGTGTTAAGCTTGTTCCTGTTTGACTTGCACCGTTAACTAATAAAGTTGAACCTGCAATCGTACCACTAGGCGATCTATGATTAGCGTCGAAACCAAAGAAACTATGCACTCTGCCTTGTAGTCTTTGTAAAAATCCTATGTACTCTAAAGAGTTTTCTTTTTTCATTGGCGGTAAATTAAATGTTGCGTACCACCTTGCGCCTGTTAATTCTGAAACCTGAATACTATTAGATAAAGGACTTTCAAAAACTTGGTTGTTATTTTCTAAACCAAATTCTACTGAACTAAATCCAACAGTTGTCGGTATTGTATAAGTTGCCATTATGCTTTAACTCCTAAGGCTCTTGCAAAAGAACCGCCTCTATTTCTAGCGTCTAATACACCGTTTAAAGCTTCTTGTTTAATTAAAGGTAACATACCAAATATTTCTGCTCTAGCAGTTTCGCTTACACTTGGCATAATATTTATTTCCTGCACTACTCTAATACTGTCTTGTCCACCAAGTTTATTATTAGGTGTTATTCTACCTGAACTGTTTGGTGTAAATAATTCTGCGCCACGTTCCCCTACTAAATATGAGTTACCTCTACTTACAGAACCACCCATATAACGACCTGAAACATCTAACATATTGGGTCTAGTAAAAGATTGACTTGTACCACCACTAAATATTGAACCAAAGAAACCTGATATACTTGACCCTAAAGCTTCGCCTAAAGGTTTTGTAATAGCAGTATTGTAAGCTATTTTTAATATATCTTGTCCAATTGCTTTTAATGTATCTCTAAATTTTTCGCCCTCAAATACTGCACGTTCAAAATTACCTGCAATAGAATTACCAAAAGTATCGCCTGCGTTCTCTAATCTTTTTATTCTGTCCTCTACACTTGAATATTCGTCTTTTAACTTATCAGCAGTTTCAGTAAGACCTTTAATTGTACTATCCTGTTCGCCTAAACTATCTGTTACAACATCAACGTTTTGTTTAAAACCCTCTAAAGTTTCAATAAGACCTTGTAAGCTAAATTTATAATCTTCTATTTGTTTTCTATTTTTTTTACTAAATGGGTGTTGTAAAACTTCTACTGCTCTTAATAATGCAACTCTAAAATCGCCTATACCCTGTACTAAGCCCTCAAACATTTTTACGGCTTTTATACCAAAGTCTATTAAATCTTTAGCACCTACATTGGCAAAATTTTGAATTGAACCGTTTGCGTCCTCTATACTTGTTAAAACTTTTTCTCTTATTGCTCTTGATAATCTTAAAAAAGCAGGACTAACATTTGCAACTAATTGATTTACAATATTTGCAAATACTGTTTTTAATCTTAATACACTATCGTTAAAATCCTCAACTGCTTTAACTTGCTTACTATTTAAAGAACCAAATCTATCACTCTCAATAGCAAATCTTTTTAAAGCTTCTGAACCACCTCTTAAAACATTAATTAATTCTGCACCTCTACCACCAAATATTTCTTGCGCAAACTTTAGACGCATAGTTTTATTTTCAACTAAGTCTAATCTATCTGCAATCAAACCTAAGATTGCCATTTGATCGCCATTAACTGCGTTAGCGTCTTTTATAGATATACCTAAAGCTTTAAATGTTTGTGTTGCTTCCCCTGTACCCTGTAAAAAGTCGCCAAAGTTATCAACTAATCGTCTTGTTGCTTTTGCAAAAGTTTCAAATTCGATACCGTTAATCTCAGACGCTAGTTTTAGCGTTTGTAAATCTTTAACTGCAATACCTAATACGCCTGACATTTTTCCAAGACGGTCGGTTGCTATTAATGAGTTTCTTATTAATAAACCCATACCTGCTATACCAACTGCGCCTGTTAATGCAGTTTTAAAATTAAATACCGCTTTAGTAATACCTTTAAGGCCTCGACCTATTTGTCCAAACGCCTGCTTAGTTTTATTAACTGCGGTTATTTTAAAATTTATACCTTTTTGTGCCATATTATTTCTTATGCTTTAATCTCTCATTTTGAAATTTCTCTTTTTCAGCTTTAACTTCTAAATACATAAACCAACTGTCAAACTCTGCTTTTGACATATTGTATATTTCACTAATATTTTTATTTAGCTTTTCTGCTAAAAAAAATATTGCGTAAAAGTCAGGCTCTAAACGAAGTTTTTTTTTACGTCGTCCTCTTTAACTTCATTAACAATAAAAGAACCTAAGGTCTTTATTATATCTACGTCTGCCTGATTAATTAATTTATCTTTGTCAGCTACGCTAAATGCTTTGTCGCCATTTTCTTTTTCGGCTTTCATTATAATAGCGTCAACTAGCATTGTTATTTCATCTTTTTTTGCTGATTGAAATAAACGTCTTGTTTCTGCAATAGTTAATGGACTTATGTAATAAGTTACATTCCATTCTTCTATTGTAACTGTTCTTTTTTTCTTATCTGCAAAATGTGAAATAACTTTGTCTATATCTGACATAAATTATTATACTGTTGTTATAGTTAATGCACCTGAAATTTGGAAACCAAACGATCTCTCAACTAAACTATCGTGTGCTTGCGCAACACCAACTGAGTTGATTATTGCTGAACCTGAATAGTAAGTGTCGCCACTATCTGCGCCCTCAGGGTATAAGTTTAGAGTAACTGTTGCACCAATTGTCATAGCGCCTTGTCCTGTTGTATCAGTTTCATCCCAAAAACAATCTACTGTTCCTGAACTTGCACTTAAAGTCGTTTTAAATGTTTTTACTGTGTCGCCTAATTTAGTTGTTTCAACTGTGTCTTGCGATTGATCTACTGACCAATTTCTTACTTCCGCAACAGTATTAGCACCAACTTTTACAACACCTGCGCTACCTGTATGAGTTGCCATAATTATTTATCCTCTTTTATTGTTAATTTACTTTTTGTTTGTGGTTTTATAATTGGTTTAGAACTTTCTTTTTTAAAACCTTTTTTTTCAAAAGTTTCTAATTCGTTGTCCCAAATCTCAATTTTATTATTGTCTTTTACGACTATAATTCTTTTTGCCATATTATTATCCTAATGTTTCAGGGTCAGCTTTAGTTGTTAAGTAGTGTACGTTAAACGTCATCTTAATTAATCCTAATTGCTGATTACCTACGTTTTCTAATTCGTATTCTGTATTTGTTATAAATGTATCTTTAGCGTGTCCGCCTCTAGTTAAATCTGTTGCCATAGCAACCTCAACCTCTTTTGCGATTGTATCTAAAGTTTCGTCGATGTTTGCGGTTGCTTTTGCAAAGCCCTCAATCATTATTTCTAAGTTACGTTCAATCTTACCTATACTAGATAGTTCGCTTGTTTCTGTATTACTATAAATATTTAGTAAAGGTAATTTTGCTAATTCGTTTGGATATACTCTACTCTCAAAAACGTTAGAGCCTGTTGTAGTTAATCCTGTTAATGTTGTAGTAACATTATTTCTAATACTTGTTCTTTTATGTGCCATTTTATTGCTCTGTTAAAAATAGTTCTGTAATTCCTGTACCGTCTTTTAAAACGTTATTAACTGTGTAATTTACTGAGTTAATTACAACAGGGTCGCCAAAGTCTGCGTTAGTTACATCACTAGTTTTGACAGTTATCTTAGGTTGGTTAGCCGTTAAACCTGCGTTATCGCCAACGTCTATTGTTGTCATTTCGTTATCAAATATACCTTTAATCGTAGTTTGTGTTCCGCCAATTGTAATTGTAATACTATCTGCGAACTCATCAGTATCAAAAAATATACTTCTTTCTGTTGTTTCTTCTATCGCCATTAACTCTTACCACCCCTATTAGCATTTTAGATATGCACCACCCCAAGTTAAGCGATAAACTTTTTGTAGCACTAATTATCTTTTAATATTTTTATTATTAAATTTTTTAAATCTTTGTTTTTTTTATCTAGTAGTATTTGTATCAACTGAGTTGAAAACAAATCTACATAACGTTCTTCGGTTCTAGCATTTAGCTTTAAGCTATTATACCAAACTAAAAAATGTAAAAATTCGTGTATGACAGTAATTAACTTATCTTTAGGTTTTAAATCTTTGTTAATAGTTATTACTGCTTTGTCTAAATCGAACTGCCCGTCGCATTGAACTTTACTCGCTTCTTCTTTGTTCCAATATTCTATATAAAATTTTTTACGATCTATATAAAAATACTCAGGCAGTTTTGCCATAATATTTATTTTTTAAATATTTTTTTAACTGCTTTTTTTAGACCTTTAGCTTTATTCTCAGTAGCTTGTTTTACTTTAACTGCACCCTCTGAAATTCTGCCGTATGCTTTTAAACCTGCAACATCTACATCTGCAACTTCAATACTGTCGCCTTTAAAATAATCTTTACCTTTATATGTAAAACCTTTTGTAGCACTAAATTTTGGCATTTTATATTACTCCTATGTTAATGAAATAAACGCGGGCGGTGTTGACCGCCCACGTTAAAGTATAACTATTATACAGTTAAGTCTTTGATGACACCAAAGCTTTCGTCGTGTCTTACTATAATGTCCATATCTTGCATAAACACTAATCTAGTAATACCACTTGACGAAGCAGTATAAGGGTCAACTAAAACATCAACCGCACTAAAGAAACCAAGCATAACGTCAGCGAAATTTCCAAAGATCATCGCGTGGCACGAACCACTTGTTGAACCTTTAGTTAAATCAGACGGCATTTGGTTAGTTCCAAAAATGTTGTAACCGTTCAATGTGTTAGCGTCATTCATAATCATAACACTATCAGTTGAAGATACTTTTGGTGTAGTTCTCATAGAACCAATAACCTCAGGTGTAGTAACGTAACCTAAATTACCTCTTAAACCTTTGTCTTTAGCAACCTGCGTAATACAATCAACTGTTGACGCGTAAGTTACTGCGCCCCCGTTAGTTCCAATTGCGATAACGTTTGGCGAACCACCAAGAATACCTGTTGGTTCGTTACTTCCGCCACCCTCAAAAGCAACATCGTCGATTTCATTTGCGATTGCAGAGATCATATCTGCTCTAAGTATTTGATCTACACTTGGGCTTGATTGAGCCAATAAGTGTCTTGATACATCAATAAAACCACCTAGTGATTTCGCAGTCATTGTTTTTTGCGAGAAACTAGGATTGTTTTCTGATACTGCTGAGTTTTCAGCAACAAAAGAAGCAGACGAACCACCTGCCATTTTTGGCACTTGGATATTTCCGCTTAGTCCATTAAGTACAGTTGCACCTAATCTACCTATTGTTGCTTCTTCTCTTAAAAGATCAATGTATAAATCTCCTCTGTGAACGTCAGGTCTTAAAAATCCACCTGCTGAGTTAGTCCCAACTGATAAATCTCTTTTCCAAACTTCCTGAGGTACAAAAAATCCTCTTGCAGTTTTATTTGATCTTTTTGCGATTTCGTCTGATACTTCCTTTTCGAAACCTGCGTCTGCATAGTTGCCTGAAACCTGAGCATTAATCATTCTAGTTAAAGAATAATCTTTTTGCTCTTTTTCATTCATATCTACACTATCAACAGGTGTTTCTAAAGGTTTCTCGTTACCGATTTTTTCAAGAACAAGTCCTTTGAATTGTGCAACGCTTACGCCTGACTTGATACTATCATCTGCAAAAGTTCTCATATTGTGTCTTGAACCAATTGCTGAAATTTCTCTTACTCTATCAAGTTCTTGCTTTCTAACTTCATCAGTTAATTTAGCATTGTCAACCGCAGGGGCTTTTTGTTCTTGGATTTTGTTTTCTTTTTCCATAACTTTTATTTCCTCTGAAATTGTTGTGTTGTTGTTAATGTTTTCTTTAGATCTATTCACGCCAACGCTTGTGTCAGCAGGAATTGATACTAAAGAGATTTCTAATGGTCGGGTTGCTACTCTGTATGAGTTCTTTTCATCGTCCTCATCTTCGTAACCTTTTACCTTTTCCATATCCAAGATTTCATAACCGAAACTTACGTTTGTTCTTATTCCGTCTTGGACATCTTGAAATACACTATTTGCTAAATCAGATTTTCCAAATCTGACAGACGCACGACCTCGCTTGTCTGCAACAGTAACTTTCTCGATAATTCCTATTTGTTTGGTAGCGTCGTGATCTAATAACAACGGCGCATTACCACTATCTAAAAACTCTAAATCCATTTTATCGTGATCAATTATTTCCATACCAAAGTTTCTCTCGTATGGTGTTTCTGAACTAAACGATAATCCAATTGTTCTAGTGTTTTCGTCTAAATCTTTTTTGCTAATTGTAGCAGTTCTAAAAAACTTCTCAGTTTTTGTAGAACTGTAATCTTTATCAGCTATTTTTTTGTCTTTAGTTTCCATAATATCTTTACCTTTTTCTTCTTCTCTTTTAATTTCTTCTACTTTACGTTTAGACCAACTAAACCCTGCGTCGCCACCCCATAACGCCCAAGCTATTCTGCCTGCACTAGGGTAACCGTCCTCGCCTACACTAAAACCCTCAGCTTGTTTATCTACTTCGTGTCGTGAAAAAAAACTATACATACGTTTAACAACATCAGGACTTAAATTTTGTCTGTTCTTTATAGATGTTGCTCTTGCTACTGCAACCTGCGTACCACCTCTGCCGTGTTCTTTGCGCCAAGCTAAACCTTTAACTGCTTCCGTAACCATACCGTCTGTTGGTTTAAAGTTAATATCGCTAACTGCTTTATTGTTAGCGTCCTCAACCAATTCCTCAATAGGCTCAGGCATAGATTTACCAAAAGTTATAGTAACTGTTTCGTCTGTTTCTGTTATATTTTGTATGTGTTTTTTTTCCATATTATTTTACCTTTTTAAATAACCAATTGACGTACCACTTCCACGCATTAATTATTTTCTTCTTCACTTTCTTGCATAGACAATTCATTATTTTGTACTCCCTCTTTTTTCTTTTCGCCGTAAGGCTCAAATACATAATTAATATCAAAGTCCTCAGCTAACTTACGTTCTTGTTGTAACTGCTCAAAGTGTGTTTCAACATCACGTCCATATTTGCCGACAACATCTGACAAAGTAACCACGCCTGCTTTTAATCCTGTAACCTGCGCGTTCATTTCTTTAAGCGGGTCAATCCACTCAAAATTTCTTGGTATAAATACACAACTACTAAACTTGTCATACTTAGCCATTGGTAAAGGCGATAGTTGGTCGTCTGCAATTGTTAAATACATTTTTAACCAACGTTCATAGATAGGCTTAGTAAAATGATCTATTACGAATTGTTGTATAGTTTTATAATAATCTCTGTCAATTAAAGCACCCTGTCTTATGCTAGAATAATTTACACTTGTTAAATCATTACTAAGATCATTGTAACTTACGTTTAGACCTGCTGATATTTGTCTTAATATTGTTTTTATAAACGGGTCAAACGCAGTTGTTGGGTGGTTAGTTTGAAACTGTTTAAAATCTGTTCCCTGCGGTAACTGTTGTATTGTTCCTGCTTCTACATTCATCATCGGACTAAATCCGTCGCTTGCAGTATTCTCGCCAACATAACCGTCGCCTGAGGGCGATGTTATAAATCCCATAGAACTAGCACCAACTCTACTAGCGATTAGTTCAGCTTCCGCGTATGCGTGTAGCATTTTTAATTCTTTTATACACGATGATATAGGACTAAACCCTCTACTTTGATTAGGTCGTTCAATCATATAAACGTGCATTAAATTTTCTGCACTTACTCTTTTGCTACTTGACGAACCATAATGTAAATAATTTTCGTGTGGGTTCTTATCAAATAAATAGTAAGCAACAGGACGTTTAGTTTTGTTGTCAAATTCTACGCCCATTCTAATTTCATTTTTGCCATTATGACCGTTCTTATTTTCGTCAATTAAATCACAATCTAAAAAATTTATAGCAAATTTAAAATCGTTATCTGCGTTAGGAATAAACTGTATTAAAACTTCGCCGTCTGTAAATAATGTTTGCACAAATAAGTTCTGCATATCTAACCAAGATAATCTTTGTGCTATGTCGCAATTCTCTTTTTTAACCCAACGTTTCCAACGGCTCTCTATAATGTTATTAGCCACATAATCTAAATTACCTGTTGGGTCTTTTGCTCTTACTTGTAATTGTATTCCGTGAGAACCAATTACATTTGTTTTCATAAGATTAATGTAACGTCTAACAAATTCATTATTTCTTGCTAAATCTCTACATCTATCTTTTAATTTTCTTAAATCTGTTTTTAATATATCGTCTGCTGATCTACTAGAACCAACAAAGTCATTTAATAATCGTGAGTTTTGCGCGCCGTCAAAACTTCTCTTACCCTCTTTTTTTCTACGAAGAAAAAAATCGTACCATTTTTTCGCCATTATAATTTTTCCTTAGTTACCGTAATATTTTCTGTTTTTTAAGTGATCGTAGTAACCAAGTGATTTGTTGTCGCCAAAAGAAATTTTTATAGTATTACCTGAGCCGTCCTCATTCTCATTACGTTGCTTAGAGATTTCTCTATTGTATTCTGTCTTATAATAATTTCGCCATTCTAATAATTCTGATACGCCCATTTTATTTAATGAACGACCTGCAATAGAATAACTTGAAACATCTTTTGTTGCTTTACCCTCTAATAGACTTTCAATTAAGTCTAACATTTTCTTAGCGTGCGATCTTGTTTCACTCGTACTACTAGCAAGATTGGGTTTAACCTCAATCATACCACGATCAACGGTAACTCTAGCGTTATCACTTGTTCTAGTTACATAAGAAATAAAATTATATTTACCCTCTGTAATACTAGCCGTCGTGCTTGCGCCAAGTGTTATCTTATAATTGTTTCCGTCGGCGGTCGCGTCAACTGAAAAAGTTGTTGACCCGTTGTTCTCTAATCTAAACTTATACGTTAATGTATGAGCAGAATTAGAATAATCTGTGTTTAAATTTTCTATTTGCCAAATTACCGTATCGCCTGCGTAAAATTCATACGGTATATAATTTTGTATTGTTGTAAGTCTGTTTGCCATTTAATCTCGCCAATTGGTTATAAAGTTATTTTTAATTCTTGTTCTTTGTGGTTGCTTAGTTTGTTTAGTTTCTAAACTAGATTTAATCTTGTCTAAATCTGCGTTAAGTGAAACAAAAGATATATAGGCGTATATAAAACAATCCCAAGCTTCGTTACGTTTTCTAACCTGTACCCATTCTCTAGTTGCAACACCTTTTATATATTTTGTTTTTATTCGTTCTGATTGTAGTTGTGCAAAGTATTCAATATCAAGATGATTAGGAAAGTGAACATAACCATTACCTGTCTTGTCAATCTTCATACGTTGCAAAACAATATCTTTAGCACTATCGACACCTACTGCGAACAACGGTGTTTTCATAATGTTGTTTGTACTTGCACGTCTTGGAAATATTGGTCTATTTCCTGTAACACCTTTTATTGCATAGATACGTCTTGCTACTTTGTTCTTACAAAAGCTATAAACTTGATTAGTGTAATAACCACTATCAATACAAGCGGAAGAAATTAAAAATTTCTTGCCGTCTTGTCGTGTGTAAGTCTTTTTTAATTCTTCATCTAACTTTAACCATATAGTCGCGACAGACGGGTCGCCATATAATACGATATGATCTATAACCCATATTTCCTCATTAAGACCAATTCCTAATATACTTAATTCTATTCTGTTTGCCTGTACGTCAACACCTGCGGTTAATAAAACAACACCCTCAGGAAACTCATCAGGTTTATAATTTTCAGTACGTTCGTTTAAACTTAAATCTAAACCTGTACCTTTATCTTCCCAACTCTCGCCTAGTGTTGTGTTTGTAAATACCTTTAGTGTTTCAGGTAGTTTCTTTTTTTCTAAAAAATCTCTTACTATGTCCTCTAGTCTTGACCAACTACTATAAAATTCGTTTAAATGAAAACCTGCAATACCTGTAAAATTATCAGTTGGTTGCCATTGGCCTTGTCTTATAGCTTTCCACCTTTTACTGTCGTCCCATTTGTCATTACAAAATCTACAAGCATAATGCGTTTCGTGTAGTTTATCTTTGTCAAACTTAACTTGTTTAAATTCTAAAACTTGTAATTCTTTACACTCAGGACAAGGAACATAAAATTTTCTTTTATCTGACAAGTTATATTCTTGTTCTATTCTACTAAGGCCTTTAATCGTAGGTGTACTAACCATTATAATTTTATTATTCCAAAAGGTCGTTGTTCTTTTAACTGCAAGAGAAACTACATCGCCCTCATTTGCGCTAACTTCAAAACGATCAACCTCATCTAATAATAAAACTCTTATAGGTCGGCTTGCTAGTGAACTTGTACTATTAGAGCCAACTAAACTTATATGTCCGCCTGTAAAGACCTTATGTAAAACTGTATTACCACTATCACGTTCTCTAGGTGGTTTAACCTTATCTGTTAGTACAGGACAATCTCGTATCATTGACGATAACCTGTCTTTACTAAAAGCCTGAGCCATACTTAAAGTTGGTTGAACCATAAGAATAGGCGACGGTTCGTAGTGTATAAAGTAACCAATAATATTTTCTAGTATAGTTGTCTTACCTACTTGCGAACTTGTCATAAAGACAACTCGTCTAACGTTAGGGTCGCTAACCGCCCTCATCATACCGTCTTGATAGTAAGCACGATTAGTAAGATACTTACCTGCCTCTGACGAACTTTCAGGACTTAGGTATCTGTACTTTTCTGCCCATTGACTTATTGTTAATGGTTCGATCGGTTGAAACAGGCTTACTGCCTTTAATATTGTGTTGTGTATTTTCTGTTGTTGTAAGTTCAATGTCCTCGCCTTTTGCTAATTCACTTAATGCTTCCGCAATATCATTGGTTAAGATGTTTTTACATACATCAATACCATTCTCTACTGCTAGAATAGGTGCTAGTTTATTTGGGATAGCTTCTAGCTTGTTCTTACAAGATAAGACTAGACTAGCCCATTGTTTATCAACTAAATCACGATCTAATAAGTTACCCTTTTCTTTTTCAAGATTAAGTTCCATTAGTTCTGCTTCCGCAATAACTTTGTTTTTTCTAGCTTCTTCTAAGCTAATTAGCTTGTCGGTCTTACTATACAATTGTTTAATAACATCTTGTATTAAGTAGTATTTAATCTTACCACTTTGTTTAACAATTGGACACTTAACTAACACCTGACCTAGCTTACGCCTGTCTATATTTAGTTCAGTAACCAATTGCGAAGCCGTCATCGGTATTGGAACATAACTCATTTGTGATCTATAATTAACATTTTCTGTCGCTACAAAACTACTACGGTCGGGAAAAAACCGTCTAGTAAAAACCTAGAAAGAACCTATGTTTTATGCGGTTTATTATATCTTTATGACCCCTTTGCTTAGTAACTCTTTTGTTTTATCAATATTCTTTTGTAAGTTCTTTTGAAAAAAGTAATTAAATATTTTTCCTGACTTCTTTTCCATTATCTCAAAGAACGGAAATGTTTTTTTATATTTTACTGCTCGCTTCTCAAAAATATATAATGCTTTAGCCCTGCCGTCTTTTTGTCTTTGGAATATTCCTGTTGAGTTTATAAAATGGTTCTTCTTATTTCTAAATGATGAAATAATATTACGGTGGTTACGAACGTTACCAAAAGCATTTAAGCTTACGTTTCTTGTTGGCAACACTCTACCTTTTTTATAAGGACGTGAGCCACCCATAATAGAATACTTTAAATAGTTTGTAACTAACGGACTAAAATAAACATAACCAACAGGTAAAGCAGTTTTACTACGCTTAGGTGCTTGATACCTAACGTCCTTTAATGTTTTGTTTGTTGGTCTATCAACGTGCTTAGGCATTTCTTTTACAGTTGCGTTACGCAAAGTAAAAGCAGTATTACCAATTGTTTCATTTGTAGTAAAAGGTATTTGACTTTTACCAACTCTATCTAAACCTTTTGTAAATTGTTTTATGTTAGACTTAACGTCTAACTTCATACCTATTTTTGCCATAATGATTATTGGTGTTTATTTATTTTATTTTGCTCACTCTCGCGAACGTAGGCTCTAACACCTAAAGAGCCTGATTATTTGCGCAATACTCCAATTATAATTCGGTAACATATTTAGCGTTAAATACAATTAGGGTATATAAATGAGTTATTTATTTACCGTACAATACCTTGATTAAATATATAAAATAGATTGCTAAGGCTTACTTTCATACGTTTAGCAACTGTTTGACGTGTAAGATGTAGCTTCTTACCTATTTCGCCATAAGAAAAATCATCGCAACAATGTAATACAGTTAGCTGATAATCAGATTTACCTAACTCTTTTGTTATTATTTTAAGCTTATCTAAAGCGTGCAAACGACCGATATTATTATCTATCCAAGTTCCGCCTGTATCTATTCTATCTGTATTGTAACTAATAATAGACTTAGGTTTAGTACGTTCGTAAATACCTCTCAATTTAACACCTGCAAAATGTAATTCGTTGTTAATGTAGCCTTTATCAAAGTTAGTATCTAACCAACATTCATTAACGTTCTTAGCCACCATACGACCGCGACGTATTAATACCCATTTAAGCTTACGACGATCTAACGGCTTTATAAAACTCATTCCAACCCCCTATGAGAAATTTTATAATTTCTCTTAGGGTTGGCGGAAAATATATTTATATATAAGGCGATCTGATTTCCGCGCCAAAATAAGTCAATAAAATAGCGGGTCATTTTTGATTTCCGCAAAATGTCGGAAATTAAAAAAATGGCATTAAACATAGCTTTTTAACCAACCCTTTTTGTCAATATATTTTACAGTTCCCTTACGTTGATGTTCAATAATACATTTCTCAATAACATCTTTTGTAGTATCAGGTAATAAACTGTGAATAATATCTAAATATAATTTGCCTCGTTTCATTAAAGGCGTTTTCTGTTCGTTTAAATATCCAACTGTTTCTAAAACTTTTGGCATAAATGTACGAAGATCTGCACTTTCCATTTGATCTTTTTCGTATGCAGTAAAGCAACCATTATCAAATTTAAAATATGCGTTTTCTTCATCGCCTGACTTAGAATAGTTAGACTTAAATTTATTTAAAATTAATGTATTAGAATTGTCGTCGTCTAATTTGTCTAAATACCACATAGACCTAAAACCACCACGCCACGATGTAGAGCCTGAATATTTGTGTCCCATTTGACCTGACAAAGACGGGTGCGCAATAACTAATATTGTGATACCTAAATCTTTGACCATTTTACCTAATACAGATTTTAAGAAAAAATTAACGTCTGATCTAACTATCTCATTACCACCAAAAAAGTCTTGCAATACGTCTAAGATTAAAA
>CACKPP010000012.1 GCA_902602105.1 uncultured Pelagibacteraceae bacterium | reverse complement strand
ATCTTTTTTTCCTGTAGCTCCTAATATTGCATCTATTATTGCATGTAAGATTACATCTCCATCTGAATGACCCTTGAGTCCAGAATGAAATGGTACTATTACTCCACCTAAATAAAGTTTTTTATTTTTAACCAGTTTATGAATATCAAAACCAATTCCAAAATATGTTTTGTTTGATTTTATATCTGTTTTGTAGGTAATTTTATTATTATCATTTTCCCCGTTAATAAATTTAATTCTATAGTTATTATCAACAAATAATGTTGCCTCATCAGTAACCATATTTTTTCTTTTTATTGAAAGTTCATATAAATTTTTATATCTAAATGCTTGAGGAGTTTGAGTTAAAAAAGCTTTATTTCTATCTAAATTAAAAAACTCATTTTTTATTTTATACTTTATTGTATCTGTGGGAAACACAAATGGAACAACAGCTTTATAATTTCTAAGTTGTTTAATTAAATTTTTTAATAATTTTATAGTAAAATTTGGTCTAGCTGCATCATGAATAAGCACATTTTTGGGTTTAAATTTTTTGATGAATTTTAAAGCTATTAAAGAGGAGTCAGATCTTTCTTTACCTCCTTTAATTATATGAATTGATTTACGATATTTTTTTTTTTTAAAATGATTTAAGTTATTTGTAACAACTATTATCTTTTTAAAAAGCTTTGAATTTAATGATTTTTCTATTGAGTGATCAATAATTTCTTTATTTCTATAATTGACGAATTGTTTTACAATTTTTTTGTCAAATCTCTCACTTTTTCCAGCAGCCAATATTACAAAATAGTTGTTCATTTATATAAATACTATAATTCTAAATGATGTTAGAATTTTTGAAAAAAAATATATTCATAATTATTCTATCTAGTATCACACTATTTATTGGTTTTTTAACATTTTTAACCTTCATAGATAGAAGTTTTATTCAGTTAAATCAAAAAAATTTACAATATTTATTAATTTTAAATATTTTTTTACTTTTTTTATTATTTTTATTTATTTTTAATGAAATAAAAAAATCAATTAAAAATGATATCGATAAAGATGGGCTATCTTCAAACAAAAGATATATAACTTATTTTTCATTATTTACTTTAATTCCATCAATACTAATTTCAATATTTTCTCTTTTTTTATTTACCTTTGCGCTTGAGAAATATTTTGATAAAAAAGTTACTACTGTAGTAAATAATTCTTATGAACTTGCTAAAAGTTATGTAGAGGAAGTAAGAAATAAAATCGAAGCCGATATTATATTAATTGCATTTGACACTAACAAAAGTTCTAAATTTTTAAATGATGATTTTAATGAATATCTAAGATTTTTAAGAACACAAAAACTTATAAGAGACGTTGATGAAATACATATAATCAACAAAAATAAAAAATTATTATATTCATCTGAGGAAAATAATAATTATGTACCGCCTGTAGATAAGGCTCTAAATTTAGTTTTAGAAGATGATCGTCCTCTTAAAATAATTAATGCACCAGCTAACATTTCTGCAGCAATCATGAGATTACAAGCGTTTGAAGATAGATTTTTATATGTTGTTAAGTTTTTAGATAAAGATATTTCTAATTACCTTTCAGAGTCACAAGAGGCTATTAGTTTTTACTACACGGTAGAAGAAAGAAGCACAGGTATTAAAATCTCTTTTGTTATTATTTATATAATAATCGTAACTTTATTATTATTTGTATCTATCACTATTGCAATTAGATTTTCTTCACGATTTTTTAGATCAATCAATAATTTAATCTTAGCTTCATCAGCGATCGGAAAAGGAAATTTAAATACTAAAGTCCCTGAAATTAAGACTGATAAAGATTTAGAAATTTTAAATAAGAATTTTAATTTAATGACTGATCAATTAAAAAATCAACAAGAAAAACTTATTATCAATGAGAGACATGAAGCATGGGAAAATTTAGCAAGAAAACTAGCACATGAAATCAAAAATCCGCTTACACCTATACAGTTGACTATCGATAGAATAAAAAATAAATATTTAAATCAATTATCAGACAAAGATCAAAATAATTTCAATGAAAATTTAAAAATTATTAATAATCAGATAAAACAAATAGAAAATCTTGTTAATGAATTTTCTGATTTTGCAAGAATGCCCAAACCAATACTCAAAGATAATGATTTAGTAAAATTACTACATGAAAATATAAAGTTATTGAATGAAGTTGATAAAAGCATCAAAATAGATCTGAAAACAAGTAATGATAAGATCTTATTTAATTGTGATAAAGAACAAATAGGAAGAGTTTTTTTTAATTTAATTAAAAATTCAATTGAAAGTATTCAGCAAAAATTTGAAAAAAATAGCAATTTTTCAAAGAAAATATCAATTGAAATTTTACAAAAGAATGATCATATTAAATTTATATTAATTGATAATGGTATTGGTTTTGGAGAAATAAAAAGTAAAATTAAAGATATTCTAAACCCTTACTTTACAACAAAAAAAAATGGAACAGGATTGGGTTTATCAATAGTAAACAAAATTATAAATGATCATAATGGTGAACTTCGGTTTTTTTCTATCTCAGATGGAGCAAAAGTTGAAGTTGATTTTAAACTAAATGGCAATTGAAATTTTAATAGTTGATGATAACGCTGATATTAGAAATATTCTAAATGAATTAATTCTTGATGCAGGTTACAGAACCAGAATAGCAGCAAATTACAATCAAGCTTTATCAGAAATAGACAAAAAAATACCCGATGTAGCTATTTTAGATGTTAAGTTAGATAAAGGAGATAATGATGGAATTGAATTACTATCTCATATTAAATCTAAAGATAAAGATGTTCCTGTAATTATTATTACAGGTCACGCAAATGTTGAAATGGCAGTAAGTTCTCTTAAACATGGAGCTTTTGAGTTTATTGAAAAACCTTTTGACCAAACAAGATTATTAAATTTTATCAATAGAGCAGTCGAAAATTTAAAATTAAAATCTCAAAATAAAGATTATGAAAATAAATTATTTTATTCTTATGATTTAATTGGTGATAGTAAAAATATTGATATTATAAGGGAACAAATTGAAAAAATTTCTCTTACAGAAAGTAGAATTTTAATAAACGGACCCTCAGGATCTGGTAAAGAGTTAATTGCTAGAAAAATTCATAAAAAATCAAGAAGAAAAAACAAACCATTTATAATCTTAAATGGAGCATTACTTGATGCTGATAAATATGAACTAGAGTTATTTGGTGAAGAAAAAGATAATGGTTCTATATCTTATGGTGCTTTAGAAAAAGCAAACCAAGGAACTTTACTTATTGATCAAGTTTCCGAAATTCCTTTAGCTATTCAATCCAAAATTCTAAGAGTATTAATTGATCAAAAATTTAAAAGAATTAATGGAAATGATGATATTAATGTTGATGTCAGATTAATTTGCTCTTCAAGCAAAGACTTAAACCAAGAAATTATTTTAGGCAATTTTAGGGAAGATTTGTACCATAGACTTAACGTTTTTGAAATAAATATAAAATCTTTAAATGAGAGAATTTCAGACATTCCATTATTAATTAAATATTTCTCAAAAAAAATTTCTGAAAATTTTAAGATAAAAGAGCTAGAAATTGATGAGAATGATAGTTATATTTTAAATCATAATTGGCAAGGAAATGTAAGAGAACTTAGAAACCTCATTGAAAGAATTGGAATTTTACAACCCGAAACAAAAGAAAAGATATCAACAATAATCAAAGAATCTCTAAAAATTGAAAATTTTAATGAAAAAATTGATGAAAATAGGCTCTCTGTGCCATTAAAAGAAGCTAGAGAAAAATTTGAAAAAGAGTATTTAACTATTCAATTAAAAAAATTTAATGGAAATATTTCTAAAACAGCTAATTTTGTTGGCATGGAGAGAAGCGCTCTCCATAGAAAACTAAAAGGCTTAGGTATCAAAGAATTTAATTAACATGAATATAATCATTTGTGGAGCTGGAAGAGTAGGGTTTACTATTGCTAAATTATTAAGTGAACAGGGTCATTCTATAACTGTAATTGATCAATCTAGTGAAGATATTCAAAAAATTAATGATAGTCTTGATGTTAAAGCTATTGTTGGAAAAGCAACTTATCCTTCGATACTTGAAAAAGCTAACGCCTCTGAAACTGATATGATTATTGCTGTCACAAGAAATGACGAAATAAATATGTTAATTTGTCAAATAGCATTTTCAATATTTAACATTCAAAAAAAAATTGCAAGAATTCGATCTCAAGATTATTTAAATCCAAAATTCACAAGAGTTTATAGTAAAGAAAACTTACCAATAGATGTAATTATTTCACCTGAAATTGAAATAGCAAAATCAATTCAAAGAAAGTTAGAAGCGCCTGGTGCTTTAGACAGCGTTCCATTTGCAGATAACAAAATAAGATTATTAGAGATACTTATAAAAGATAATTGTAAATCACTTAATATCAAATTTAATGAGTTAACTAAAAAATATCCCAAATTAGACGCTAATATTGTTGGTATTAATAGAGAGGATAAATTTTTTATTCCAAAAAAAACTGACTCAGTAAAAAAAGATGATAAAATATATGTTATTATAAATTCTTCACAAATGGCTGAAACACTTGAAGCATTTGGTCATGAAGAAAAAATTTCAAAAAAAATACTAATAATTGGTGGAGGAAATATTGGATTTAACCTAGCAAAAAATATTGAGGAAACATTAGAAGCGGTAAGAGTAAAAATTGTTGAAAAAAATAAAGAACGTGCAGAATTTTTAGCTAAAGAATTAAATAACACGATTATAATTAATGGTAATGGTTTAGAAGAAGATGTTTTGACAGAAGCTAATTTGGATGAAGCTGAAACTGTTTTAGCTCTTACTAATGACGATGAAGATAATCTAATGGTAAGTGTTCTTGTTGAAAAGTTTGCTAAAGATCAAAAAGAAATAGAAGATAAAAGGACTATGGCCCTAATAAACAAACCAAATTACTCTCTTCTTCAATCTTCATTAAAAATTGATGATCTAATAGATCCTCGTATGAATACTGTTTCAAGTATTTTAAAACATATTCATAAGGGAACTATAGAAAATGCCTACACAATATCTAATGGTGAATATGAAGTAATAGAAGCTGAAATAATTGAAACATCAGAACTAATTAACAAAGAATTGAAAAATTCAAATTTACCTGAAGAAATTAGAATAGGTGCAGTATTAAGAGATAAAAAAGTTATCATACCAAGATCTAACTTTATTTTTAAAAAAGATGATAGAGTTGTTTTTCTTGCTAAAAAAGATTCAATTTCATTTGTAGAAAATATTTTTAGATTGAGCTCTGTTTAACTAAATGTTCGGATTACAGATTAAATATTTAAGTTTCTTTTTTGGGATAATTTCAGTTTTATCTTTTTTTAATATAATTTATTCATACTATTTAAATTTATATTTAAACTTAGATACTTATTATTATTGTTTGATAGCATCATTAATAATATCTTTTTTGTTTTATAAAATTAAATCAACAGAAAAAAAAATAAATCTTTATCATAAGATTTTAACTGTTTTTTTGGGCTATATATTATTACCACTAATACTTTCAATTCCATTTTACTTTAGTATTTATAATTTAACCTTTCTTAATTCGTTTTTTGAGGCTGTTTCTGGATTTACATCAACTGGATTTACAATATTCGAAAATATTAAACATATAGATCAAAGCTTAATTTTGTGGAGATCCTCAACTCAATGGATTGGAGGGCTTTATTTTTTATTTTCAATTATTTTTTTGATAGATATTTACGATGAAAGTTTTAAAAAAACGCTAACAAATTATATTTCATTTAATAGTTCAGAAGTATTAAAACAAGCAATTAAAATTTTCCTTCTATATTCAGGGTTAACTCTTATAATTTTTATAATACTAAATATTTTTTCCATAAGATCTTTTGACTCTTTAAATTTAGCCTTTACACTTATTTCTTCTGGAGGTTTCTTACCCGTTAATGATCTTTCGAATATAATAAAAGAAAATTCTCAAACAATTATTTTATCTTTACTAATGCTTTCATCGTTTTTTAGTATTTTTTTTAGTTATAATTTAATTTCTTTAAAAAATAGAAATATAAATTACTTCTATGAAGATTTACATTTGATTATTTATTTCTTAATTGTGATAACCTTTTTTTTTCTTTTTTTTAGTTTTAACAATAATTTTTCAAATAATTTATTAGCTGTAGCAAGTAGCATGTCAAATATTGGTTTTTCTATTAAGTCTGAACAAACAAATTTATCGTTTATATTTTTGATTCTTGTTATAATTGGAGGATCTTTTTTTTCAACAAGTTCTGGCTTAAGATTTATTAAGATTTATTCATTATTTATTTACTCCATGAATCAAATTTTATCATTTAGTAGACCAAAAAATATTTTTATGAATAGATTAATATTTACTAAGATTAATTTTGATTTTGATGAAATTAATAAATATTTTTTAACAATTTTGATATTTATTCTTTCACTTTTTATTTTAACTTCGTTATTGAGTTTAAGTGGGATAGAATTTGAAAACTCATTTAAATTATCTATTTTAACTTTAATGAATACTGTAAATTCTTCTATTTATGGGTTGAATGAATTCAATTTTAATAATCTTCACTTTTTGACCAAATACACTTTAATTTTCTTTATGATTATAGGCAGAATTGAACTGTTAACAATTTTAATTCTAATTAAAAAATTTCTTTTTAAAAATTAGCTTAATATTGTATATGTATAACTTAAATATTTGCGCCCTTAGCTCAGCTGGATAGAGCATCGGTTTTCTAAACCGAGGGTCGGAGGTTCGAATCCTCCAGGGCGCGCCAGTTAAGGTCAAAATGGGTTTTATTTGACGCATATAACTAATAGTTGTAATTTAAATTTCCCTTGCAGAGCTTTTTCTTACATGCTTAAATTATGAATATTCAAAAGTTATTTTGAATTATTTGTTAACAAATAAATAAACAATAGGAAGAAATATGTTTAAATACTTAAAACAATTAACTTCTTTAGTTGCTATGGTAGCTGTGTTGTTCACTTTTACAACAGAGTCTATGGCTGCTAAAAAATCTAAAACACTTAAAAACACTCAAAAGAAAGGTTTTGTAAGATGTGGAGTATCTCAAGGTCTTCCAGGATTTTCTAATGCTGATGCTGCAGGAAATTGGACTGGTGTTGACGTTGATGTATGTAGAGCGGTAGCTGCTGCAGTTCTAGGTGATGCAAACAAAGTTAAGTTTACACCACTAAGTGCTAAAGAAAGATTTACAGCTTTAACTTCTGGTGAGATTGATATCTTATCAAGAAACACAACTTGGACTCTTTCTAGAGATGCTGATATCGGACTTACTTTTGTAGGAGTAAACTTCTACGACGGCCAAGGTTTTATGGTTAGAAAAAGTTCTGGTATTACTTCAACAAGCCAATTCAAAAATGGTATCTCAGCTTGTACAAATATTGGTACAACAACTGAGTTAAATATGAGAGACTTCTTTAATTCTAGAGGTATTTCTTATGAGCCAGTTGCTTTTGAAAAAGCTGACGAAGTTGTAGCTGCTTATGATGCAGGTAGATGTGATACTTACACTACTGATAAATCTGGTTTAGCTGCTCAAAGAACTAAAATGAAAAATCCTGATGAACACATCGTTCTACCAGAAACTATTTCTAAAGAACCTTTAGGACCAGTTGTTAGACAAGGTGATTCTGTATGGGAAGATATCGTTAGATGGTCTTTGAACACTATGATCGAGGCAGAAGAATATGGTATTACTTCAGCTAATGCAGACTCAATGAAAACTTCAGATAACCCACAAATCAAAAGACTTGTTGGCGCTGAAGGTGAAATGGGTGCAGCATTCGGTCTAGATAACGAGTGGAACTTAAGAATTATCAAACAAGTTGGAAACTATGGTGAAAGTTATAAAAGAAATATAGCTGACACTGGTATTTTACCAGACAGAGGTCCAAACGAATTATGGACTAAAGGTGGTATTTTATACGTTCCACCATCAAGATAATTTAAGTTATAAATTAATTAAAAAGGGCTAGATTTTTCTAGCCCTTTTTTTTTAAACTCATATATTATCCTCACTGTGAATTTTAAACTTAAAGATATTGGTCCACAATTAATGACAGTTATAGCTGTTGTTCTTGTCTTCGGTTTTTTCACCTATAATGCACAAGTCAATATGGAGAATAGAGGTATTGATTTTGGTTATGGATTTTTATCTCAAGAATCTTCATTTGATGTTCAATTTTCTTTAATAGAATATGATGGATCACACTCATATTTTAGAGCTTATTTAGTTGGTTTATTAAACACTATACTAGTTTCGGTTATTGGAATTATTCTTGCAACTATTCTTGGAGTAATAGTTGGAATAGCAAGATTATCTCCAAATTATTTAATAAATAAGTTTGCGGCATTTTACGTAGAATTTTTTAGAAATATCCCACTACTGTTACAAATATTTTTTTGGTATTTCGCTGCTTTAAGAGCATTACCACTTCCACAGGATGCAGAAGCAATGTTTGGTATTTCATTCTTAACAATAAAAGGCTTATATGTTCCAGCTTTTATTTGGCAAAATTTTAATATTTTCTTTTATTCAGTAGTCGCTGCAGTTATTGCAATAATTGTTATTCGTATTCACGCAAAAAAATTACAAGAAACTCAAGGTAAACAAACACCAGTTTTATTAATATCAATAGGATTAATTTTGATTTTACCTCTTTTAAGTTTTTTGATTGGTGGTGTAAGATTATCATTCGAAGTTCCAGTTTTAAAACAACTAGCAACAACATCCTTCATCTATGAAGGAGGTGTAAGTTTGCCACCTGAATTAATTGCTTTAGCATTATCTTTGTCCTTGTACACAGCAACTTTTATAGCTGAATGTGTAAGAGCTGGAATTCAAGGTGTTGGTAAAGGTCAAAAGGAGGCAGCAGCATCTATTGGTTTAACTCCAAATCAAGTACTTAAATTGGTAGTAATGCCTCAAGCTCTTAGAATAATAATTCCACCAACAACAAACCAGTATCTTAACCTTACTAAGAATTCCTCATTAGCTGCAGCTATAGCTTATCCTGATTTAGTGCTAGTTTTTGCTGGAACAGCTTTAATGCAAACTGGTAAAGCAATTGAAATTGTGTCTATAACAATGTTTACCTATCTATCATTGAGTATTTCAATTTCCATACTAATGAATTGGTATAATAAAAAAATAGCAATAACAGAAAAATAATGTCTAAAATTAATTTTTTAAAGCCTGATAAATCAAATCTTTATACTTTTTTATATTTAGGTTCTTTTTTATTTTTTATTAGTTTTTTAGATGTTCTATTAAATTCTTTCTTCAAACTTAATATAACTGGTTTTTTACCAAATTTTTTGAGTTTTTTATTACCACTAATATTAGGTTTTATTGGGCTTTATTTTATAAGAATTGAGTTAAGTGGAATTAAAAGATTAGATCTATTAAACAAACATATAAATACCAATAATTTTAATGCTGTTTTATCCTTATTAATTATATTTATAATTTTAAAATCAATTCCACCTATATTAAGTTGGTTTTTTGTTGATGCTAGTTTCGCTGGAGATTCTAAAGATGTTTGTACGGGTACAGGAGCTTGTTGGACATATATAAAAGTTTGGATGAGAAGATTTATGTATGGAATGTATCCAAATGGTGAGCAGTGGAGAATTAATTTATCATTTATAGCTTTGGCTTTACTTGGATCAGTTGGATATTTTGCAACTGACAGATTTAAAAAATACTTAACTCTTTACTATGTTGTAATTTACCCATTCATTGCCTTTTTATTTATCTTTTTCTTTATTTCAGGTGGTCCAGTATTTTTTGATTTTTCATATGGAATAATTGCAGCAATTCTATCCATCATTATTGGTTTTTTCATTCCTAGTAAGTTCAAGTTTTATTACTTTTTAATTGTACCTTTAGGTTTATATATTTTATTAAAATATTTCATTTTCTATGAAGAATTAATTGAATTAGGGAAATTAGATGGATTAAATTGGGTAGAAACTGGAGCTTGGGGTGGATTATCTTTAACTTTTATAATTTCATTTTTCTGTTTAATTTTCTGTTTTCCAATAGGAATGGCTTTTGCTCTAGGTAGAAGGTCTGGGTTTCCATTAATAAGATATATATCTATAGGTTTCATTGAATTTTGGAGAGGTGTTCCATTAATTACAGTTTTATTTATGTCAGCAGTAATGTTTCCAATGTTTTTACCTGCAGATTTTTTTATAGATAAATTAGTTAGATGTATAATAGCAATTTCATTATTTGAAGCTGCTTATGTCGCTGAAGTTATTAGAGGTGGACTTCAGGCACTTCCTAGAGGCCAATATGAAGCTGCAAAATCATTAGGTATGGGATATTGGAGAATGCATATATTTGTAATTTTGCCTCAAGCTTTAAAACTTGTTATTCCTGGCATTGCAAATACATTTTTAGCTTTAGTCAAAGATACACCATTAATTTTTGTTGTTGGTCTTTTAGAGATAGTTGGAATGTTAAATTTAGCTAAAACTAATCCAGAATGGTTGGGATTTGCTATGGAAGGCTATGTATTTGCAGCAATAATTTTCTGGATTATTTGTTATGCAATGAGTAAATATAGTTATAATTTAGAACAAAAATATAAAACAGATCGATAAAAATATGTCAGATAGTATAATTCAAATAAGCAACATGAATAAATGGTTTGGAGATTTCCAAGTTTTAAAAGGAATAAATTTGGAGGTTAAACCAAAACAAAAAATTGTTGTCTGTGGTCCCTCAGGTTCAGGCAAATCTACCTTAATAAGATGTATTAATAGATTAGAAGAACATCAAGAAGGTGATATAATAGTTGATGGAACTACACTAACTGAAGATACAAAAAATATTGAGCACATTAGAGCTGAAGTTGGAATGGTGTTCCAACAATTTAATTTATTTCCACATTTATCAATTTTAGATAATTGTACCCTAGCTCCTATTTGGGTGAAAAAAATGCCAAAAAAAGAAGCTGAAGAATTAGCTCTTAAACATTTAGAAAGAGTACAAATATTAGATCAAGCTCAAAAATATCCAGGTCAACTTTCTGGTGGTCAACAACAAAGAGTTGCGATAGCTAGAGCTCTTTGTATGGAGCCAAAAATAATGCTTTTTGACGAACCTACATCTGCTTTGGACCCTGAAATGATTAAAGAAGTTTTAGATGTTATGGTAAATTTAGCTAAACAAGGGATGACAATGATAGTTGTTACACATGAAATGGGTTTTGCGAAAGAGGTAGCTGATCAAATGATATTTATGGATGAAGGAATGATAGTAGAAAAGGCAGATACAAAGGAATTTTTTGACAATCCAAAGAGTGATAGGACCAAACTTTTTCTGAGCCAGATACTATAGTCAATACAAAATTCAAGAAATATTTCTCAATTTAAGCCATAAGAAACGCTTGACATATTTCTTTTATATGTAGTTTTTCCATTAAAATTAAAAAAAAATATAGTTGCAGTAGGTATCAAAAACTAGTTGAATAAGTTTTTAAAAAAATTAAGAGGGGTCTTAATGGAAGATAATTTTAACAAACATCTAGGCAATAAGCTTAAGCTTAGAAGATTGGCCTTAGGTTTAACACAAACAAAAGTAGCAAAAGCAATCAACGTAACGTTTCAGCAAATACAAAAATATGAAAAAGGCACAAATGGAGTAAGTTCAATTAGATTATTACAACTTTCAAATTATTTAAAAGTGCCAATTAATTATTTTTTTGAGGATTTTTCAGAATATCTCGTGAACTTAGAAAAATCACAAGAAGGTCATATGAGTGTTAATTATAACTTTTTAGTTAAATTATATGCTGAGTTAAACGCTGATCAAAAATTAAAATTTAATAAATCTTTACAGGTAGCAAGTAATAATATTTCTAAGGTTGGCTAGTTTTGGCTCCTCGGGCAGGACTCGAACCTGCGACCAATTGATTAACAGTCAACTGCTCTACCAACTGAGCTACCGAGGAATGTAAAAAAGATCAACTTACTTTTTTTTCATACTAAAACAAGATTTTTTTTGGAGGCAACGCCCGGAATCGAACCGGGATACAAGGATTTGCAATCCTCTGCGTAACCATTCCGCCACGTTGCCATATGTTTTAATTGATAGCTACAAGGAGTTTTATATAAAATATTTGTAATTAGTCTATTAAATAACGTTCTAATTTGATTATTGTTAATTTAGATTATTAAATTATAAACTACTTACACCAATGAATAGTGATAAATATATACATTCTGAAGTAGAAGATAATATTTATTCTTATTGGGAAAAAAACGAATTATTTAAACCTAAGAAAAACTCTAAAAAATTCTCAATAGTTATCCCGCCCCCTAATGTTACTGGAAGTTTACATATGGGTCATGCTTTGAATAATTCAATTCAAGATCTTTTAGTTCGTTATTATCGAATGAATAATTATGAAACTTTATGGCAACCTGGAACCGATCATGCTGGAATAGCTACTCAAGCTCTTGTTGAAAAAAAACTTGAAAAAGAGAATTTAAATAAAAATGATTTAGGTAGAGATAAGTTTGTTGAAAAAGTATGGGAATGGAAAAAACAATATGGTGATATTATTATTAATCAGCTTAAAAAACTTGGTTGCTCGTGTGATTGGTCAAGAAACGCTTTTACAATGGATGAAAATTTATCAAAATCAGTAGTTAAAGTTTTCGTTGAACTACATAAAAAAAAATTAATTTATAAAGCAGAAAAATTGGTCAATTGGGACACAGTTTTAAAAACAGCAATATCTGATCTAGAGGTTGATCAAAGGGAAATGAACTCAAAGATATACTATATTAGATATCTAATAGACAATTCATCAGATTTTATAACTATTGCAACTACAAGACCTGAAACAATGCTTGGTGATACAGCTATTGCTGTTAATCCAAAGGATAAAAGATTTAAAAAATATGTGGGTAAAACTGTCACTATCCCAATTGTAGGTAGAAAAATAAAAATTATAAAAGACAATTATGCAGATCCAGAACAAGGAACTGGTGCTTTAAAGATTACCCCAGCTCATGACTTTAATGATTATGATGTTGGACAAAGAAATAAGCTAGAAATTATTAATGTGTTCACTGAGGATGGAAAAATTAACAATAATGCACCTAGTGATTATGTTGGATTAGATAGATTTGAAGCACGTAAAAAAATTTTAAACGAGTTAAAAGAAAAAGATTTTTTTGTTAAAGAAGAAAATATTCAAAATAAAGTACCATATGGGGATAGATCAAATTCAGTCATAGAACCTTTTTTAACAGAACAATGGTTTATAAACGCAAAAAAATTATCTGTTAAAGCTAAGCAAATTGTTAAATCAAAAAAAACAAATTTCTTTCCAGAGAATTGGTCAAAGACTTATTTTCAATGGATGAATAATATTGAGCCTTGGTGTATTTCAAGACAACTTTGGTGGGGCCATCAGATACCAGCTTGGTATGGACCTGATAAAAAGATATTTGTTGCAACAAATGAAAGTGATGCAAAAAAACAAGCTAAAAAGTTTTATAAAAAAAATGTTAATTTAGTCAGAGATCCTGATGTTTTAGATACATGGTTTTCATCTGGTTTATGGCCTTTTGCAACATTAGGTTGGCCTGATAAAAAAGATTTTGTTAAAAAATTTTATCCAACAACTGTTTTAGTAACTGGTTTCGATATTATTTTCTTTTGGGTAGCAAGAATGATGATGTTTGGAATGGAATTTTTAAATAAAGAACCATTCAAGGATATTTATGTTCATGCTTTAGTTAGAGATGAAAAAGGACAAAAAATGTCTAAGTCAAAAGGAAATGTAATTGATCCATTAGATTTAATTGAAAAATATAGTGCTGATGCTTTAAGATTTACTCTTCTTTCAATGGCATCACCAGGAACAGATGTTAAACTTTCAGAGGATAGAGTTAAAGGATATAGGAACTTTTTAAATAAATTATGGAATGCTAATAATTTTTTAATTACCAATAAATGTGTTTTTAATAAAACTGATAAAGTCCCCAAAACTACAATAAATATTAATAAATGGATTTATTCAGAACTTATTCAAACTAAAGATAAAATCGAGAAAAATCTTAAAGATTATCGATTTGATGAAGCAGCTAAAAATGCCTACCAGTTTGCTTGGCACTCTTATTGCGACTGGTACATTGAGCTTTCAAAAACTATTCTATTTTCAGACGATGAAAAATCTAAAAAAGAGGTAAAAGAAGTATCAGCTTATATATTTAAACAAATACTTGTTATTCTTCATCCATTTATTCCATTTGTTACTGAGAAAATCTGGTTAAAAAATAAGTTTGATAAATCAGATAAGAATTTCTTAATGCATGCTAATTGGCCGTCAGGAAAAGCTAAGAAAGATCAATCTATGAAAGATGTAGAAAGCATCATCAATGTTATTTCTGAACTTAGATCCTTTAAAAATGAATTAAATGTAAGCCCAGGTTCATTTATTGATATTTCAATTAATAAAATTGCTAAAAAAAATAAAACATTAATGACTAATAATGAAATTATTCTCAAAAAGCTTGGTCGTATCAACAATTTCTTTGATAAAGAACAAGAAAAACCATCAGCTACATTGGTTATATCTGGAGACATATTTAAGATCTATTTTGATGAAAATGTAGATTTAAATCTGATAAAAGAAAACTTAGTTAAAAGACAGAACAAATATCAAGAGGAAATGGACAAAATATCTCAACGATTATCTAATAAAGGATTTACTGATAGAGCCCCAAAAAATATTGTTGAACAAGAAAAAACTAACTATAGTAATTTAAAAGATGATATCAAAAAAATATCATTAACAATTGAAAGTTTATAATGCGAAAGTTTAACAAGAATAAATTACCCAGTAGACATACATCTTTAGGAGCTGATAGAGCTCCACATAGATCATTTTACTATGCAATGGGTGAAACTGAAAAAGATGTATCAAAACCATTTGTAGGTGTTGTATCTACATGGAATGAGGCTGCGCCTTGTAACATTGCTTTAATGAGACAAGCACAATCGGTTAAGAAGGGTGTTAGAGCTTATGGTGGAACACCAAGAGAATTTTGTACAATTACTGTAACCGATGGTATTGCTATGGGTCATGAAGGAATGAAATCCTCATTAATCTCTAGAGAAGTAATAGCAGATAGTGCTGAATTAACTGTTAGAGGTCATTGTTATGATGCATTAGTAGGTATTGCAGGTTGTGATAAATCTTTACCAGGTTTGATGATGTCGATGGTTCGATTAAATGTTCCAAGTGTTTTTATTTATGGAGGATCAATACTACCAGGAAGATATAAAGGTAAAGATGTAACTGTTGTAGATGTTTTTGAGGCAGTTGGAAAACATTCTTCAGGTCAAATGTCAGCAAAAGAATTAAGAAAATTAGAATTAGTTGCATGTCCAAGTGCGGGTGCATGTGGTGGTCAATTTACTGCAAATACAATGGCCTGCGTATCAGAAGCTATTGGTTTAGCTTTACCTTATTCAGCAGGAACGCCCGCTCCTTATGAAGAAAGAGATAAATATGCAAAATTAAGTGGTAAAATGGTAATGGAATTATTAGCAAAAAAAATTAAACCACGAGATATTGTAACAAAAAAAGCATTAGAGAATGCTGCAACTATTGTTGCTGCAACTGGTGGTTCAACTAATGCAGCATTACACTTACCAGCTATTGCAAATGAAGCTGGAATAAAATTTGATTTAATGGATGTTGCAAAAATATTTAAAAGAACTCCTTATCTTGCAGATTTAAAACCAGGTGGAAAATATGTTGCGAAAGATATGTGGTTAGCAGGTGGCGTTCCTATGCTTTTAAAAACTCTTTATGATGGTGGTTACATCCATGGTGATTGCATGACGGTTACAGGTAAAACAATGAAAGAAAACTTAAAAGGAATTAAATTTAATCCAAAACAAAAAGTTTTAAGAGCTTATAATAAACCGTTATCCCCTGATGGTGGTGTTGTAGGATTGAAAGGTAATTTAGCTCCAGAAGGCGGGATTGTTAAAATTGCTGGACTTAAAAAATTACAGTTTACCGGAAGAGCAAGATGTTTTGATAATGAAGAAAGCGCAATGAAAGCCGTGCAAAGTAGAAAATATAAAGATGGTGATGTAATTATTATTAGATACGAAGGACCGGTAGGTGGACCAGGAATGAGAGAGATGCTATCAACAACAGGCGCTATTTATGGACAAGGTAAAGGAGAAAAAGTAGCTTTAATAACTGATGGAAGGTTTTCAGGAGCAACTAGAGGATTTTGTGTAGGCCATGTTGGACCTGAGGCAGCATTAGGTGGTCCAATCGCTTTATTACGTAATGGAGATATAATTGATATCGATGCTAAAAAAGGAACTATTAATGTTCGATTAACTAGGGCTCAATTAGCTTCAAGAAAAAGAAAATGGAAGGCTAGAAAATCTGATTTTGGATCAGGCACTCTTTGGAAATATGCTCAAACAGTTGGACCTGCTTATTTAGGAGCACCAACGCATCCAGGTAAGAAAAAAGAAGTTAAGGATTACTCGAAAATTTAATGAAAATTCGCCCAGTCATTTTATGTGGTGGAGCAGGAACAAGACTTTGGCCAAATGCCAAAAAACATCAAGCTAAACAGTTTATAGATTTTGGTAATTGGACTTTATTAGGCAAAACTTTAGAGAGAGTTAAAGCATCTATATTTGATGCTCCAATTATAAGTACTAATGCAAAATATCTAAAACAAGTTAAACAACACTTAAAGAAACACAAAATAAGACAATTCAAGATAGTTTT
>CACKPP010000011.1 GCA_902602105.1 uncultured Pelagibacteraceae bacterium | reverse complement strand
TTTAGGAGGATATTGGTTTTGGTTTTTTTTAAGAGTTGATGTATCTGCCGAAGCTCATCCTTGGTACAGAATTATTAAAGCAGATTTATTTGTTTTAGCATTACTTGCTTGTGCAACTTTTGGATTAGCTTGGTCTTATACACAATTCAATGGTCGAATGAGTTTAGCTTATCTATTTTTAACTTTATTTATAGCATCTAACCTAATTTTATTTGGTGGTGTTTACTGGTCCAAGTTTGCTCATATGTTTTACAAACCAGGCGCAGCAATTCAAAAAAATTTAGCAGAAGCTGATGGTTCAAGGGATAATTTACCACCTCCAGCCGATGCACCTGAGCAATTTGGCCTAGGTATAAAAAGAGAAGAGCCAAAGCATTATTAATATGATAACAGAAAAAGGAGAAAAATAAAATTATGTCAACTTTTGTATATATGACTAGATGTGATGGCTGTGGTCACTGCGTGGACATTTGCCCATCAGATATTATGCATATCGATGAAAACATCAGACGTGCAAAAAATATAGAACCAAATTTTTGTTGGGAATGTTATTCATGTGTGAAGGCTTGTCCAAATCATGCAATTGATGTTAGAGGTTATGCTGATTTTGCACCTATGGGGCACAGCGTGAGAGTAAGAAGAGAAGAAGAAAAAGGAACAATTTCTTGGAAAATAAAATTTAGGAATGGAACAGAAAAAAATTTTGTTTCTCCAATTACAACAAAACCTTGGGGAAAATTTATTCCAAAACTTGCTGAAGGTGATAAACCTAATCAAGGTGAAATAAATTCACAAAGACTTTACACGGAACCCGAAGGATTAAATACAAATGGTGAACTACCGTCAGTACCAAAGGACTCTTTTAAAAAAGGAGTTTATTACTAATGGCTAAACACAAAACACACTTTGAAGATTGTGATGTGTTAGTTGTTGGTGGAGGTATGGCTGGTACTGGTGCAACTTTTGAAGCTAGACATTGGGGTAGGGATTTAAAAATCATTTGTGTTGAAAAAGCAAATATAGATAGAAGTGGAGCTGTTGCTCAAGGTCTATATGCAATCAATTGTTACATGGGAATGCAATGGGATGAAAATCAACCAGAGGATCACGTAAGATATGCCCGAAATGATTTGATGGGAATGGTTAGAGAAGATTTAGGCTATGACATGGCTCGTCACGTAGACTCAACTGTTCATATGTTTGATGAATGGGGATTACCAATGATGAAGAATGAGAAAACTGGAAGATATTTAAGAGAAGGTAAATGGCAAATTATGATTCACGGTGAAAGCTATAAACCTATCGTTGCAGAGGCTGCAAAAAAATCAGCCGATAAAATATATAATAGAATAATGATTACTCATCTTTTAATGGACGAAGCAAAAGAAAATAGAGTAGGTGGAGCTGTTGGCTTCAACATGAGAACAGGAGATTTTCATGTGTTCAGAGCTAAAACTGTAATTGTTGCTGCAGGTGGGGCTTCTCATATCTTCAAACCTAGAGCGGTTGGTGAGGGAATGGGAAGAACTTGGTATGCTCCTTGGAGTAATGGTTCAGCTTATGCTTTACCTATTGCTGCAGGTGCAAAAATGACTCAAATGGAAAACAGAATAGTCTTGTGTAGATTTAAAGATGGTTATGGACCAGTTGGAGCCTATTTTCTTCATTTAAAAACTTATACTCAAAATGCAAATGGTGAGAATTACGAAAAGAAATGGTATGATCAAACCAAAGAACTAGTTGGTGAATATATTGATCATCATCCGACTCCTACTTGTTTAAGAAACCATGCATTTATTCAAGAGACAATGGCTGGTGGTGGACCAATTCAAATGGTCACAACTGAAGCTTTTCAAGATCCTCATTTAGAAACAGTAGGTTGGGAAAATTTTTTAGGTATGACAGTTGGTCAAGCTGTAGTTTGGGCTTCTCAAAATATTGATCCAAAATATACTAATCCAGAATTAACTACATCAGAACCATATGTTATGGGCTCACATGCAACATGTTCAGGTGCTTGGGTAAGTGGCCCAGAGGACTTGTCTCCACCAGAGTATTTCTGGGGATATAACAGAATGTTAACCATCGATGGTTTGTTTGGTGCAGGAGATACAGTTGGTGGAAGTGCTCACAAATTTTCTTCAGGATCATTTACTGAAGGTCGTTTAGCGGCTAAAGCAGCAGTTAAGTATATTGAGGATCAAAAAGCAGATGGGATCAATGTAACGGATAAACAATGTGAGGATTTTAAAGCTAAGGTCTATAAACCATTAGACACTTACACTGTAGCTCAAAATGAAATTACAGGGGGAACTGTATCTCCTAGCTATATATCACCAATTCAAGGTTTACAAAGACTTCAAAGAATAATGGATGAATATGTTGGTGGAATAGCAACTAATTACATGACTAATGAAAATATGCTTAAGAGAGGCTTAGAATTATTAGCTTGGCTAGAAGAAGATTTAGAAAAAGTAGGAGCTGAGGACTATCACCAATTAATGAGAGCTTGGGAGTTAAAACACAGGGCTTTAACTTCACAATGTGTAACAGAACATACTTTGTTTAGGGAAGAAACTCGTTGGCCAGGATACTATTACAGAGGTGACCATATGAAATTAGATGATGAAAATTGGCATTGTCTGACCGTTTCAAGAAGAGATCCAAAGACTGGTAAGTTTGCAATGGAAAAAGTGCCTGTGTATCACATTGTAGATGAGAATGAGAAAAAGAAAGCTTCTTAAAGTAAATTTAGTAGATTAAACATCTATGGATCTTTTAGCTAAATCTGATGATGAAATATTTAAGTTAGGTAAGCCATTTTGGGAAAATTTGGTTAGGTCATCTAATCTTAAAGATTATGGAGGTTTTACAAAGGATTTTTCTACACAAATGTTGTTTGGAGCTAATGAAGTAGAACTTGGCAAACAATGGGCTAATAACGAACTTATTACAAATTTGGAGCAAACTTATCGACCTTTTGGTACTTTAAGAAGAGGTGAACATATCACTGTACTTATTAAGCAAACTAATACTAAAATTCAAGGTGAGTTCTTAGGCAGGTTAGTTTTAGGAGTAGAGGATGGAGAAGTTAAGGTCTTTGGAGCAACAATTTATTAATTTAAAAAAAAGCGTCTTTGATCATTTAAAGTTTGACAATTTTTAACCTGGGTGTATTGAAGAATTAAAGATGCACCTTTCAAATATAAAAATCCCTCAAAAACTTACAAACAAAAAGACAACTTTTATTAAAACTGGGATTTTTTCTGCTATTGCTGCTTGTTGGGGTGTAATCTTAGTTGGAACTTTTATAACTTTTAAATAAGTTATATTTAAAGTTTTTTAATTTTTTGATGGAAGTTTTTTTACCAATAGCCCAAGTCTTTATTAATCCAGTTGAAATACTTTTATTAAGTGCAATAGTTGGAGTTCTTTCAGGTTTATTTGGTGTTGGTGGTGGATTTTTAATGACACCTTTTTTGATTTTTATGGGTGTTCCTCCCGCTTATGCTGTTGCAAATGAAGCAAATAATATTTTGGCTACGTCAGTATCGGGATCTACTACTCATTATTTAAAAAATACTTTGGATTATAAAATGGGCTTTATGATTGTAATTGGTGGCTCAATAGGAACTGCTTTAGGTATTTATACTTTTAGTTATTTCAAAGGAATTGGAAAAATAGATACCGTTATTTCATTAGCATACATGTACATACTTGCAATTATTGGTACATTAATGTTGGTGGAAAGTCTTGGTGAAATTGATAAGGCAAAAAAAAATCTTGTTGAAAGAAAAAAGTTACATGTACATTATTGGATACATGGTCTTCCACTGAGAATGAGGTTTCCAAAATCTAAATTATATGAAAGTGTGTTTACACCTATTATAATTGGTTTAGCCGTAGGTTTTATAGCAGCAATAATGGGTATAGGAGGTGCTTTTATTTTAGTACCCGCAATGATTTATATTATAAAAATGCCTACTAAATTAGTTCCTGGAACTTCTTTGTTTGTGACTATTTTTGTTAGTGTCATAGTTACCTTTTTGCATTCAATAAATTATGGGTCTATAGATTTAATGTTGGTAGTTATGTTAGTTGTTGGATCTATTGTAGGGGTTCAAGTAGGTCAGAAACTTGGAGAACGAATAGATAGCTCTGGACTAAAAGCGTTGCTAGCAATCTTGTTATTAGTAGTTGGTATAGTAATTGCTTATGATACTTTTTTTGCTGTGGAAGTTCAAAATGAAATAGTAAAGTCATCTAATCAAGATTTAAATTTTTTTTCAAAATTTATTAAAGAGTTTTCAAAAGATATGCCATTCTTTTATGGATTATTTTCTATTATGTTTGCAATTTTTTTAGGTATTGGAGCGGCTTTAATTAGAAGATTAATTTCAAAATTTAGAAAAAAATATTACGATAAGACTGTTAAACAATCTAAATAGATAACTTTAAATAGAATTCTATTGTTAAAATACAAACTATTCCAACAGTTGACATTGCAACAAATCCAATAACAAAAGGTTTGTAACCCATATTTCTTATGTCCTTTAGATTAGTTGATAAACCAATAGCAGCCATAGCCATGGTTAAGAAAATTTTTGAAAATATTTTTATTAAATTAATCGTTTCGATCCAGTTATCATTGTTATTAGTAACGAAAAGTTGGTCACCGATATTTCTTAAAATGATCATTCCAACAAATCCTAAAACAAAATATGGAAAAATACTAATAATTGAATAGTTTTTTTCTTTTTTTTGACCTCTGTTATACAAAAAAGCAAAAAGTGGAATCATTATGATCAAGAAAGTATTTCTAATAAGCTTGGTTATTGTTGCTATATTTAATGTTTCTGGACTATTAAACTGTTGATCATATATAAGTCCTGCAGCAGCTACTTGTGAAGTTTCATGTATTGAAATTCCCAAAAAAAGACCTGAATATAAAGAATTTCCCTCAAAGTAGAAGTTTGAAAAATAAGGATATAAGAGCATAGATAATATCCCAAATAGAGTAATATTTGCTATAGCATATGAAACTTCATTTTTTTTTGCATTGATTACTGGAGCAGTAGCCATAATTGCAGTTGTTCCACAAACTGTACTACCAATCGATATTAGATAGGCCATCCTAGTAGGAATTTTAAATTTTTTAATTAAAATTTTAACAACGATTAAAACACTTATCATACAAATAATAATTAAGGGAATTGCAATTTTACCAAAATCTAAAAACTCAAATGGTTTTAATTGTATACCAAGACAAATAATCCCAAATTTTAAAATATATTCTCTAGTAAAATCTAAACCTTTTTGAAAACTTTCTCTTATTTTAAAAATATTTCCAAAAAACATCCCCAATACTATTGCTATCATTGCTGTTGAAATAGGGCTTTTGTTATATCCCAAAAGTTCTATGCCAATAATATTATTGAAGCCCTGAGAAAGAGTATAAAGAACAAATGCAAGAATAATACCTGGTATAATAACCAAATAATTTTTGTAAAACATCAAATGAATTATTGACTAAGCACTTCTGTAGAGTTTTGTCATAACAAACTCTTTATGACCTAAAGCTTCAGCACAAGTTAATCTACCGTTGGCAACTCTCATAGTTGTTTTTATTAACTCATCACCTGCTTGTGACATGTTCATTTCTCTCGAAAGAATTTTAGAAACATCACAATCAATATGTTCACCCATTCCTTTAACAGTCAATGGATTGGCAGTTAATTTGATAACTGGTTCAATAGGGTTGCCTACAATGTTTCCTTGTCCAGTTGGAAATAAGTGAATATTAAATCCAGCCGCTGCTTGTAAGGTAACACATTCAGCTGCAGCCGAGGAAGTGTCCATGAAATATAACCCTTTACCTTTTTTTGGTTCCTCAGCAGGCTCTAAAACATCAACAAATTTACAGTTACCAATTTTTTGAAAGTTTCCAAATGCCTTTTCTTCTATAGTTGTCAAACCACCAGCTATATTTCCTGCAGTTGGTTGACTTTCAGAAAGATCATCTGTTGCTTCTTTTAAAATAAAATCATTATAAGCACTCCACGTTTTCATAAACTTATCAGAAGCTTCTTTTGTTGCTCCTCTGGTAGCACAAACTTTTTCAGCACCTGTTAACTCTGATGTTTCACCAAAACATAAGTGAACACCCATAGGTTCTAATTTATCCATTAAATTGCCAACTGTTGGATTAGCTGCCAAACCTGATGTTGTATCTGACTCTCCACATTTTACTGATATCCATAGATCACTCATTGGACATTCTTCTCTTTGTTTTTCTGATGCCCACATAACAAACTCTTGAGCTTTCTTGGAAGCTTTCATAACAGTTCCAATATCACCAGTTCGCTCAATATGAAAACCTTCAACAGGCTTTCCAGTTTTAGCGATCCCATCAACAATTTTTTTTGTCCACTTAGGTTCAATTCCAATTACAATTACTGCAGCCACATTTGGATTACTACCGGTTCCAATCATAGTTCTAAAATGTAATTCTAGATCAGCTCCAAACTGAAGTCTTCCATAAGAATGAGGAAGTGCAATAGTCCCTTTTATATTATTTGCTACAGCTTCTGCACAAGCATTTGAAATATCATCAACAGGAAGAATGATTACATGATTTCTAGTTCCAGCTCTTCCATTTTCTCTTTTATAGCCTAAAAAACTTTTTGGAATTTCCATTTTATTACCACTTTTTTGTTTTTACATTGTGAACATGAACGTGCTCACCTTTTTTAATTGATTTCACTACTTTACCAATATCGTGCCCGTATTTAAGTATTGTATCTCCTTCTTTTAAATCAATCATAGCAATTTTATGTCCTAAGGGAATTTCATCCACAGATTGAATATTTACCGAGCTATCATTTTCCATAATCCAGCAATTACAATCTTGTTTTGGGGTGATTTTTTCAATAACAACTACCCCAACATTGTCTTTTTGGTCATGGATTATAATGTCTGTGGCCATATCGTGTCGATTTGTTTGTTTGAAATTTTGAAAAACTTATATATTAATCGCAAAAATTAACAATTATTTTTTATAAAATTACTTAAGTATTTACTAGTTTAGAAAGGTTCTATTAATGACAAAAATGACGACAGAAGAAGCTTTTGTAAAAGTTTTACAAATGCATGGCATTGAACATTCATTTGGAATTATCGGATCAGCATTTATGCCAATCTCAGATATTTTTCCTGAAGCAGGTATCACTTTTTGGGATGTTGCTCATGAAACAAATGGTGGTTTGATAGCTGATGGTTATACAAGAGCTACAGGAAAAATGTCTATGGTTATTGCTCAAAATGGACCTGGAATAACTGGATTAGTTACACCAATCAAAACTGCCTACTGGAATCATACACCTCTATTATTAGTAACACCCCAAGCAGCAAACAAAACGATGGGACAAGGTGGCTTTCAAGAAGTTGAGCAAATGAATTTGTTTAAAGATATGGTTTGTTATCAAGAAGAGGTAAGAGACCCATCTAGGATGGCAGAAGTTTTAAATAGAGTAATCGAGAAAGCAATAAGAGGCTCTGCTCCTGCTCAAATAAATGTTCCAAGAGATTATTGGACACAAGTAATTGATATAGATTTACCCCCAATAGTTAGATTAGAAAGACAAGCAGGTGGGGTAGATGCGATCAAAAAAGCTGCCGATCTATTATCTAAAGCAAAGTTTCCAGTAATATTATCTGGAGCTGGTGTAGTTATAGGTGGTGCTATTGAAGATTGTAAAAAATTAGCCGAAAAATTAGATGCACCTGTTTGTTCAGGTTATCAACATAATGATAGTTTTCCAGGTAGCCATCCATTAGCAGCAGGTCCATTGGGATATAATGGATCAAAAGCTGGAATGGAATTAATTTCTAAAGCAGATGTTGTCTTGGCACTTGGAACAAGATTAAATCCGTTTTCAACTTTACCAGGTTATGGAATGGATTACTGGCCAAAAAATGCAAGTATCATTCAAGTTGATATGAATTCAGATAGAATTGGATTAACTAAAAAAGTTACAGTAGGTATTTGTGGTGATGCAAAATTAGTTGCTCAGCAACTTTTGGCACAACTTTCACCAACAGCTGGAGATATTGATAGACAAAAAAGAAAAGATATTATTCACCAAACTAAATCAGCTTGGTTACAAAAATTATCAAGCTTAGATCATGAAGAGGATGATAAAGGTACAGTTTGGAACAAAGAAGCAAGAAAAAGAGACTCTGATAGAATGTCTCCTAGGCAAGCTTGGAGAGCAATTCAAGCAGGCATGCCTGATGATGTAATAATTTCAAGTGATATTGGAAATAACTGTGCTATTGGAAATGCGTATCCGACTTTTGAGAAAGGAAGAAAATATTTAGCACCAGGATTATTTGGTCCATGTGGCTATGGATTTCCTTCAATCCTTGGCGCTAAGATTGGATGTCCCGATACACCAGTTATAGGTTTTGCAGGCGATGGAGCCTTTGGAATTAGCATGAATGAAATGAGCTCGTGTGCTAGGGAAGAATGGCCAGCAATTTCAATGGTAATTTTTAGAAATTATCAGTGGGGTGCAGAAAAAAGAAATACTACTTTATGGTTTGATGATAATTTTGTAGGAACTGAACTAGATCCAGAATTAAGTTATGCAAAAGTTGCGGACGCTTGCGGTTTGAAAGGTGTAACAGTTCGAACTATGGAAGAAACAACGTCTGCTATTAAACAATCATGTGAAGATCAAAAAAAAGGAATTACAACATTTATTGAAGTGATTTTAAATCAAGAGCTTGGCGAACCTTTTAGAAGAGATGCAATGAAAAAACCTGTAAGAGTTGCAGGAATAAAAAAAGAAGATATGAAGAAACAACCTTCTTTAAGTTCTTAAGATCTTTTAAAAAACAAACAATTATCGTAATCTTTCTTAATGAAAGTTATATATGAAAAAGTTTTTTAAAATATTTTGTTATCTAATTTTAGTTATTATAATTTTTACTATATATGAGGTTACATCTATAGATAGTAAATACATAAATAGGTCTACGTTAGATATTGATATTAACAACATCAGAAATCCTCAAATAAAAAAATTAGTTAGATTAATTGATAACTTTTCTGGAAATTTATACTTCCAATTAAGTAAAAAAAAACAAGATGAATTTTATAATACTAATGAAGAAAAATATAACAGTTTGCCTGGAGAAATTTATATTCCAGCAAAACTAAATGATCTAACATTAACAAATGGTAAGAGCAAAAATAACTTAGATAATTGGAAAAGAAGTCATGGAAATCACAGTTCAAATAAATTTTCAAATCTTAAATTAATTAATACTTCTAATGTTCATAATTTAGATGTAGCTTGGACACATAGTTTTGAGGTTGCTGGAGATATACCTGGTAATCCAATTTATTTAAATGGAAAAATTTATCTTTCTTCTACAAATAAATCGTTAGTTTCATTTAATGCATCTGATGGAAAAAAAAATTGGGAACATAAAACTGAGGGAATGGCAGCAACACGAGGATTAATTATCAAAGATGGAAAAAAACCTATAATTTACTTTTGTGATCAAATAAATCTTATTGCACTTTATGCTGAAGATGGAAAACTTGTTAAAAATTTTGGAAATGATGGAAAAATTAAACTTAAAAAAAAATGTCAAATTACCCCAGTGATAATAGATGACAAAATTATTATTGGAACATTTGAACCATCAATAGAAGTTTATGACATAAAGAAAGGTAATTTATTATGGAGGTTTTATTTAAAAAAAAAAGAAAATAACTACTTCAGATATGGTGGTAAGAGATTTGATTATTCAGGTGGAAATCCTTGGGGCGGTATATCAGCTGATGTAGAAAGAAAAATTGTTTATGTTTCTACTGGTAATGCAGGAAGATTTTATGAAGGAACTTCGCGTCCTGGAAAAAATAAATATTCTAATTCGATAGTAGCTATCGATATTGAAAATAAAAAGTTACTATGGGAATTTCAGGAAATAGAACATGATATTTGGAATTTTGATATTGCTTCACCACCAATATTAACCTCTATTCAAATTGAGGAAAAAAAAATTGATGTTGTTGTTGTTCCAACAAAATTTGGAAATACTTTGGTTTTAGATAGGCTAACAGGAAATAATATTTTTAGCTATATAAACAAAAAAGTTCCTTTATCTAATGTACCAGGTGAAAAAACATCTTATTATCAAAAAATTTTTTCTTTGCCAGAACCTTTTTCAAGACAATTTTTTGAGAAAAAGGATATTACAAATCTTTCCAAGGAAAGATCTGACTATATTAAAAGTAAGATTAAAGATGCAACATATGGTTTCTTTATTCCTCATTCTATAAATAAAAAAAATATAATTTATAAAGGTGGAGCTCAATGGATGGGAGCAAGTGTAGATAATTCTAAAGGCATAATGTACGTCCCATCAAATGATGTACCTGTTTTTGTTTGGTTAAAAAAAAATGAAGAAAAAAATTCATATTATCGATATAAAATGGTCACTGAGTTTATAAATGATCAATATGGCTATCCTGGTTCTAGACCCCCATGGGGTAAACTTACAGCAATAGATTTAAACTCAGGAAAGATAATTTGGAGTAAACCGTTCGGTGAATATGAAGAATTAACGGTCAAAAATATTCCTCTTACAGGAACATTTAATTATGGAGGTGTTACTGGTACGGCAGGAGATTTAATTTTTGCTACTGGAACTTTAGATAATAAGATAAGGGCATTTAACTCAAATGATGGTAATGAACTTTGGAATTACAGATTGCCATTTTCAGGTTCAAGCCCACCTACAATTTTTAAATATAAAAATGAACAGTATGTTTTGGTTGTTGCGACTGGAAGTATATCAATGAGGAAAGCATATCCAAAAATATCAAAATCAGGAAATAAAATTTTTATGTTTAAACTTAAAAGATAAATTATATTTTTTGATCGTAGTTTCCAATTTTTCCTGTATTTTGTAACAATTCATCAATAAATCTAAAAATTTTTATTTTTCTTTTATCCGATGTTGGGCTTTCAACCACAACAACTAAAGATGGTTTATTCGAAGATGCTCTAATTAACCCCCATGAGCCATCATCAAAAGAAAATCTTATACCATTTACAGTTAGTATATTTTTGATTTCCTGTTCATCAATCTTAATTTTTTCTTTTTTAAGTTTTTCTATTTGTTTTACTAAATTTTCAACAACTTGATATTTTTCTTCATCTTTACAATAAGGTGCCATTGTTGGAGATTGAAAAGTTTTTGGAATTTCATCTATAATTTCACTTATTTTTTTATTTTGATTATTTAATAAATGGCAAACTTGTATTGCTGAATTAATACCATCATCAAATCCATATCCTAGTGGTTTATTAAAGAAAAAATGCCCACTTTTTTCAAATCCGGCTAATGCTTTTTCTTCATGAACCTTTCTTTTGATATGTGAGTGACCAGTTTTCCAATAAATAGTTTCACATTGATTTTTATTTAAAATTTTATCATTGGTGTAAAGTCCTGTTGATTTTACATCAACTATAAATTTTGAATTTTTGTGTGATACAGATAAATTTCTTGCTATAAGCAAACCAATCTTATCAGAAAATATTTCATTTCCATGGTCATCAATTACTCCAACTCGATCACCATCACCATCAAACCCGAAACCAATATCTGCATTATTTTCTTTCACAACTTTTGCAATTTCATGTAACATCTTTAAATCTTCAGGATTTGGGTTGTATTTAGGAAATGTCCAATCTAGATTACAATCTAATTCTATAACATCACATCCAATTTTTCTTAAAATATCTGGTGCAAATATTCCAGCTGTTCCATTTCCACATGCCACAACTACTTTAATTTTTTTACTAATTTTATTTTTTTTTATTAAATCTTCTTTGTAGATATTTTGATAATCATTTATTTTTTTTTCATTTCCTTCATTAGTTATAAATTCTTGATTTAAAGTAATTTCTTTTAGTTGTTTCATCTCATCTGGTGTATGAGTCAAACCTTTTTTGATACCCATCTTTACACCAGTCCATCCATTTTCATTGTGACTTGCTGTAACCATTGCTACTGCATCACTATCAAGATCAAATTGCGCAAAATAAACCATTGGTGATAAAGATAGCCCTATATCCTCAACAAAACATCCAGTAGATTTTAATCCCTTTTTAAGAGCAATTTTTATTTCCTCACTATAAGATCTATAATCATGACCAACAATCACTCTTGGATTATTTTTTTTTGTTTTTTTTATAATTTGTGTTCCAAATCCTTTTCCTAAATTTGTGATTCCCTCTGCGTTAATATCTTTTCCATAAAGCCATCTTGCGTCATATTCTCTAAAGCCATAAGGATCTATTTTTAATGATTGATTCATGCTCTTAATTACTTACATTTTTTTGAATTTTATAGTTGAATTATTTTAATAGTGTTCTATAAATGTTCTGTTGATTTACTGATTATATAGTATATTAATACTAAGCGCATACAACATATAGTTGTTTTCGCAAAAATAACTAAATATAATAATAAAATATGAACAAAATTTTATCTCAGGCACTTAAGAAAGCTGTCTCTGAATATAGCCCAGAAGTTAAAGAAGTAGCAAAAGATAATAGACCTGATTTATTTTCGCTTAGTAATGAAACCGAGTTATTTCAGAACGATAAAGGCATTATAATCAAGATCGACCGTTCCAGAGATTCAAATTTAACTGACTTTGGTAAAGCAACTTTAAAAGACAGATACCTTGGTCATAATGAGTCTTTTCAAGATCTGTTTGCACGTGTGGCAAGCTCATATGCAGACGACAATTTACATGCACAAAGAATTTATAATTACATAAGTAATCTTTGGTTCATGCCAGCAACACCAGTATTATCGAATGGCGGAACTAAAAGAGGACTACCAATTTCATGTTTTTTAAATGAAGCATCAGATAGTTTAGGTGGAATTCTAGATCTTTGGAGTGAAAATGTTTGGTTAGCTGCAAAAGGTGGAGGTATTGGAAGTTACTGGGGTAATTTAAGATCTATTGGAGAAAAAATTGGTAAAGTTGGTAAAACTTCTGGAATAATTCCATTTATAAAAGTTATGGATTCATTGACGATGGCAATTAGCCAAGGTTCTTTAAGAAGAGGTTCTGCGGCTTGTTATCTCCCAGTTGATCATCCAGAGATAGAAGAATTTATTGAAATGAGAAGACCAACAGGTGGAGATCCTAATAGAAAAGCACTAAATTTACATCATGGTGTTTTAGTTTCAGATGCATTTATGCGAGCTGTTGAAAATGATGAGCAATGGGCATTAAAAAGTCCTGCTGATGGAACAGTTCAACAAACTATATCCGCTAGAAATTTATGGATTAGATTGTTAACTGCTAGAATTGAAACTGGTGAGCCATATATAATTTACATTGATACAGTTAATAGATTAATTCCACAACATCATAAACTTGCAAACTTAACAGTTAAAACTTCAAATTTATGTAGTGAAATTACTTTGCCCACAGGAATTGATAAAGATGGTAGAGACCGAACTGCAGTATGTTGTTTATCTTCGTTAAATTTAGAAAAATATGATGAATGGAAAGATGATCCAAATATGATTGGAGATGTTATGAGATTTTTGGATAATGTTTTATCTGATTTCATAAACAAAGCTCCAGATCAATTCAAAGATGCTAAATATTCAGCTGAAAGAGAAAGAAGTGTTGGATTAGGAGTAATGGGTTTTCATTCTTTTTTACAAAAAAATAGAATTCCACTTGAGTCTGTGATGGCCAAATCGTGGAATAAAAAAATATTCAAACAAATAGATGAAAAAGTTAATCAAGCTTCTAAAGATTTAGCAGAGGAAAGAGGTGCTTGTCCTGATGCAGCAGAGTATGGTTATAAAGAAAGATTTTCAAATAAAACAGCGATTGCTCCAACAGCATCTATTTCTATTATTTGTGGTGGTGCTTCACCAGGGGTAGAGCCTATAGCAGCTAACAGCTATACTCATAAAACATTATCAGGATCTTTTAACGTTCGAAATAGATATCTTGAAGAAATTTTAGAAAGTCATGGTAAAAATGATGATGAAACTTGGTCTACGATTACAACAAATCAAGGCTCTGTATCTCATTTAGACTTTTTAACAGAGTTAGAAAAAGATGTTTTTAAAACTGCTTTTGAATTAAATCAAAAATGGATTATAGAATTAAGTGGTGACAGAACTCCTTATATTTCACAAGCACAATCAGTTAATTTGTTTTTACCAGCAGATGTTCATAAAAAAGAATTACATAGAATTCATTTTGATGCATGGAAAAAAGGTTTAAAAAGCCTTTACTATTGCAGATCAAAATCAATTCAAAGAGCTGAAAATATTAATGATGCAAAATCGACAGATATTACAGCAAATGTATATAAATCTAAAAATCAACAACCAAATAAAGAACAAGAATATGAGGAGTGTTTATCATGTCAGTAGTAGAGAAAATTAAAGCAGAAAAAAAAGAGATAATTCAACCAAAAAAAATGGGATTATTAGTTGAAAATCCTGTTTACAAACCATTTAGGTACCCTTGGTGTTATGATGCTTGGTTGACACAGCAAAGAATTCACTGGTTACCAGAAGAAGTTCCATTAGGTGATGATGTTAGAGATTGGCAAAAAAATTTATCTCAATCTGAGAAAAATTTATTAACTCAAATATTTAGATTTTTTACTCAAGCCGATGTTGAGGTTAGTAATTGTTATTTAAGACATTACACAACTGTATTTAAACCCACGGAAGTATTAATGATGATGACTGCATTTGCTTCAATGGAAACTGTTCATATTGCTGCTTACTCTCACTTACTTGATACTATCGGAATGCCAGAGTCAGAATACTCTGCTTTCATGAAGTACAAAGAGATGAAAGATAAGTATGATTATATGCAGGATTTTAATGTAAATTCAAAAGAGGATATAGCAAAAACTGTTGCAGTATTCAGTGCATTTACTGAAGGGCTTCAATTATTTGCAAGTTTTGCAATCCTTTTAAATTTTCCTCGACACAATAAAATGAAAGGTATGGGTCAGATAGTTACTTGGTCTGTTAGAGATGAAACACTCCACTGTAATTCTATGATAAGAGTTTTCAAAGAATTTATAAAAGAAAATCCAGAAATATGGACTCCAAAACTTAAGAAAGAACTTTACGAAGCTTGCAGAACTATCATTGAACATGAAGATGCGTTTATAGATCTTGCTTTTGAAATGGGTCCAATGGAAGGCCTAACTGCTAGAGATGTTAAAGATTATATCAGATTTATTGCTAACAGAAGATTAGACCAACTTGGTTTAGAAGCAATTTATGATGTTCAAAAAAATCCTCTTGGATGGCTTGATACAATGTTGAATGCTGTTGAACATATGAATTTCTTTGAAGGTCGAGCGACTGAATATTCTAAAGCATCAACTCAAGGTACTTGGGTAGAAGCATTTAGTTAATTTATTTGAAGTATAAAAAGTATTTTAGAAAAACTAGCCTTAAACAAAAAGGTGATGGTGATTTTTTTTTAGAAGAAATAAAAAAAAGAAAACCTAAATTTTTTTTAGAAGTAGGTGTTTTTCATGGTGTTACTGCTAGAAATGTCTGTGAACTGTTATTTCAAATCCATAAGAACGACTTCAAATATATTGGTTTAGATTTATTTGAAAAAAATGATGAAAATAAATCTGAAATAATTCCAAATACACACTTCTCAAATCCATTTAAACAAATTTATTTTAAATATATAAAAAGACAAGATCCTTACACTATTGAAGCTGTAGAGGATTTATTAAGTAATTTTAGAAATAATATTCATTTAATAAAGGGTAACTCAAACACAGTCTTAAAAAAAATAGACATGACTAAAATAAACTATGTATTCTTGGATGGAGGTCATGATTACGAAACTGTCAAAAATGATTTAGATTCTTGCGCTGAAGTAGTAGATAATGGTGGTACAATTTTGTGTGATGATTATAATTTATCTTATGCACCTGGTGTAAAAAAAGCTATAGATGAATATGTAAAGAATAGAAATTACAGATGTGAGATTTTACACGATTCAAGATTTGCAAGGATCGAAAAAAGATAAATTATCTTTGATTTAATTGTATAACTTTTCTATGTTGGTTGCCCTTATAACTTGCCAAAGGTCTAATAAGTTTATTTGCTGCATGTTGTTCCATTATATGGGCTGACCAGCCAGTAATTCTTGAAATAACAAAAATTGGTGTAAAGAAATCAGTATCAAAACCCATTAAATGGTAAGTAGGCCCAGTAGGATAATCGACATTTGGATGAATGTTTTTTCTCTCAATCATTACTTTTTCAACTATGTCATATATTTTTTCAAATTTTTTATCTTTTTTAATTTTGGCTACTTTTCCAAAATATTCTCTCATTGTTGGAACCCTTGAGTCTCCACTTTTATAAACTCGATGACCAAATCCCATAACAACCTCTTTATTATCTAGAGTTTTATTTATCCAACTAAGTGCTTTCTCAGGTTTTTTTATTTTGTTCATCATATGCATAACTTCTTCATTTGCACCTCCATGCAAAGGACCTTTTAAACTAGCTATTGCACCTGTGATTGCACCGTGTATATCTGATAAACTACTTGTGATTGTTCTTGCAGTAAAAGTTGAAACATTGAAGCTATGTTCAGCGTATAAAATTAAAGATACATCAAAAGCTTTTACGATATCTTTATTAGGAACTTTTCCAAAACACATGTGAAAAAAATTTTCAGAAAAAGAAAGGTTACTTTTTGGAGGGATAATTTTTTTTCCTTTTCTTGTCCTATAGAATGCGGCTAAAGCCACTGGTGTTTTTGCGAAAATTCTCATTACTTTTCGCATATTTGCCTTAGGCGAATTATCTTTAGTTTCTTTATCCTCAAGACCCATTATACTTACAGCTGTTCTTGCAACATCCATTGGGTGAGCCTTCTTGGGAAACTTTTTAATATCCTCAAGAATAGTTTTTGAAAGTTTTCTTTCTTTTCGCTCTTGTTTTTCAAATTGTTTTAATTGATTTTTATTTGGCAGCTCTCCATTTAAGATTAAATAAGCTACTTCCTCAAATTTACATTTGGCACATAAATCTTGAGCCGCATAACCTCTATAAGTTAAAGAATTAATTTCAGGCATTACTTTTGAAACTTCAGTTTCATCAACAACTATTCCAAGCAAACCTTTTTTAATTTCATCACTCATTATTCATGTCCATCTGTGTTAAAGTTATAAATCTTTTCATCCAAACTATTATATTTTTCGTAGTCAACTAATTCGTATAATCTCTTTCTTGTTTGCATTTTATCTATAATATTGTTTTGATGTCCATTTACATAAATGTCTCTTAATCCATCTTCAACATTTTTCATAGCTAACCTTTGAGTAGTAACAGGATAAATAACAATATTATAGCCAAACTGTTCTAATTCTTTGTAGTTGAATAACTTAGATTTACCAAATTCTGTCATGTTCGCGAGTAAGTAGCATGAAAGTTCTTTTCTTACTTTTTCAAAATCTTTTTTGTCTTGCAAAGCTTCTGGAAAAATTATTTCTGCCCCAGCATCAATATATGCTTTACATCTATCGATCATTTTATCCAAACCCTCAACACTTTTTGCATCTGATCTAGCAATAATCTTAAAGTTGTTATCTTTTTTTTTTGCTGACATACACTCTTTTATTTTATTTACCATTGCCTCAGTGGAAATTAATTCTTTATTATCTAAATGCCCACATCTTTTTCTTTCTATTTGATCTTCAAGATGTACTGCAGAAATTCCAAATTCTTCAAAAGTTTCAATTGTTTCTTTGCAGGATTTAAAACCAGTATCAATATCAACTATCGTTGGAAGATTAGTTACTCTTGATATTAAATATGATCTAGTACTTACATCTTGTAATGTTGTTAAACCAATATCTGGAAACCCAAGGTCATTTGCCATTACTCCACCCGAAACATAAACAGCATCATAACCAATTTCTTCAATTAGTTTTGCAGTTAACGGATTATAAGCACCAGGAACTCTTAAAATTTTGTTTGATTTAAGTTTTTTTACAAAGTCTTCTCTTTTTTGTCTTGGTTCTTTTTCTACAAAGTGCATTAAAAAATTCCCTTTTTAAAATTTCTTTTAATTTTATTTCTTTTAACTTCTAAATTTAATTTATCTAATTGACCTGGTTTTAGTTTTTTAAGATTTTGTACCACTTTTAAAAATCTATCACTCTCTTTTTTATTTAGTATATTTTC
>CACKPP010000010.1 GCA_902602105.1 uncultured Pelagibacteraceae bacterium | reverse complement strand
TAATTATTTGCTGAAACAATAGGGTTAAAATTCTATATTGCTTTGATTGGTCCTTTGATCTCAATAGAAATAAGAAAATAAATAATGTTAAAACTAATAACCAAAGTAGTAAACTCCCTTCATGATTTCCCCAAGTTCCAGAAATTTTATAAAAAAGGGGTTTTGTAGTATGAGAATGATTAAAAACTGTTTCATTACTAAAATCTGAATTAACAAATGATATTATTAAACTCAAAAAACTTATTATAACAAAAAAAAATTGTAAAAAAGTCAAAGAGATTATCTTGTTATCAAAAATTTTTTGATTTTTGAAATTTTTTATTGAAAGAAAAATAATTAATGAAGAGAAAAATACTCCAAAAATTAAAGAATAAAATCCAATTGAACTAGCCAAAATTTATTTCTCCTTCAATGCCTCAGCTACTTCTGGTGGCATATAGTTTTCATCATGTTTTGCCAAAATTTTGGTAGCTAAAAAAAAATTTTTATCTTTTAAATATCCTTCTGCAACAACGCCTTTTCCTTCCATAAAAAGATTTGGAACAGCACCTGAGTATAACACGTTTATCTCGTTTTTAAAATCTGTGATAACAAATTTAATTTCATTTACCTCCATTGATATTGAGTCAACTTTTACCATCCCTCCAACTCTAATTTTATTTTTTTCTATTTCTGATAAAACTTTGATTTCAGTTGGGGATTGAAAATATACAACATTTTCTTCAAGAGATTTTAAGATAAGAAAAACTGATAAAATTAAAGTAATTAAAATTAATATTACAAAAGTAAATCTTAATTTAACTTTACGACCATGCATGCTTTAAAAGTTAAATACTTGAAGTGTTAGATAAAATTTCTTTATTAATTCTTTGAGATTTTGCAAAAGCAGCGCTTTCAGAGTTTAAAGTTCCAAATTTAGCAATAAATTTATTTTTTTCTTTTGTATATTGAATTTTAGTAACAATAAAAAGTAATACAAAACTTAGTAGAGTAAACGTAAAAGCTGACCAAACGTAAAGTCCATATCCATTCATTAATAGTGTTTCGTTAATCATAATCTATCTAAACCTTTGTTTTTAATCTTTATCAGTTCTGTATTATATTTCATTAAAAAAATTAATAGAGAAAATAGAGCAAATGCCGCAGTCATAATCATTAAAGGAAATAACATTGAAATATGGATTGATGACTTTGATAAAATATTAATTGAAGCAGGTTGATGCAGAGTATTCCACCACTCAACTGAATATTTAATAATTGGAACATTAACTATTCCTATGATTGTGATTATCGATGTTATTTTAAATACTTTGTCATTATTTTCATTAATCCTCCAAGCAATTAAATACATAATATAAAATAAAGCTAAAATTAACATAGAGGTAATTCTTGCATCCCAAGCCCACCATGTTCCCCAGGTTGGTTTTCCCCAGATTGAACCTGTAACTAGAGCTACAATATTAAACACTAAACCTGATGGAGCTAAACTTTTTGAAATTAAAAAAAAATTTCTCAATTTGAAGATATATCCAATTATAGATAAAAATGTGATTACAGAAAAAATTCCAATTGATATCCAGGCAGCAGGTACATGAACATACATAATTCTTACCGAATGACCTTGTTGATAATCTTCAGGAGATATTATTAGAGCTTCAGTTAATCCCACTGAAAGTATAATGATAAATAACAATAAGACATATCTTGGCGCTTTTGATGTAATAGAAAAAATTTTATTAGGTTCAAAATATTTAAACATTATTTATTAATATCTTAATTCAATTTGTGAGTTTTTATTACGAATTTATCATCTGATCAAGAATGTAGAGGGAGATAATAACGAAGGGTAAATAAATAACACTCTTGACCAGAATTAAGTGTAATTTAATAAATAGCTGTGTCGAAGATTTGAGCTAATTGTGTTTAAAAAGTGAATTTTTTAGTTAGAAAGCTTAAAATAGCTTGATCCTTTTTTACCTGAAAAAATTTCTTCAATTAAAGGATGTTTTATTGGTTCATCAGAGTCATCCATCAATAAATTTTGTTCTGATACGTATGCCTCATAAGTAATTTCATCATTTTCTGCTAAAAGATGATAAAAAGGTTGATCTTTACGAGGTCTAACATTTTTTGGTATTGATTGATACCATTCCTCGGAATTGTTGAATTCAAAATCTACATCATAAATTACACCCCTAAACTCAAAGTGTTTATGTTTTACTATATCACCTATTGAAAATTTAGCTTTTTGAATTGGCATTAAAGTTAGTATGGGTATTTAAAAATAAAAATCAATAAGAAAAATTTATTATTATTGCAAAAATATTATTTATGTTAATATCTTTTGGGTGAATAAATCTTTTTTAAAGTTTCTTACTGATTTTGGTCCATTGGTAATTTTTTTTTACTACTACTACGATAGTGAAAAAGATTTGAAAATAGCAATTCCTCCATTTATAGTTGCGACAATAATAGCATTAGCTATCGTATGGTTTTTAGAAAAAAAAATACCAAAAGTTCCCTTGTTGAGTGGAATTTTAATTATTTTTTTTGGAGGACTGACAATTTATTTTAACAATCCAGTTTTTATTTATATCAAACCCACAATTATTAATATTCTATTTGGTCTTGCATTAATATTTGGAAAATACTTTACTAATGAACCAGTTCTCAAGAAGCTAATGGGAAAATCAATTTCATTAACCAACGAGGGGTGGGAAATATTAAATAAAAGATGGATATATTTCTTTTTTTGTCTAGCAATACTAAATGAATTAGTTTGGAGAACCCAATCAGAGGAATTTTGGGTAAATTTTAAAGTTTGGGGTTTATTGCCTATAACTTTTATTTTTACAGGTTTTCAAATAGGATTAATTAACAAATATAAAACTAATGAATAATAATTTACGATTAGTAATTAACAACGTTAAAGACAAAAAGTTAGAAGATAAAAATTTTTTTGAAAAGAATGAATTAAAAATTATCTTAGACCTTTATGCTAAAATGGTTTCCGAAGGATCTTGGAAAGATTATGGCCTAAGTATATCAAGCAAGCAAGTAGGGTTTAGTGTTTTTAAAAATGCAGCTGAAAACGCACTCTATAAAATATGTAAAAATTTTAAACCGAAAAACAAAAATCTTAAATATTTGATAACTGATACTAATGGAAAAATATTGAAAAACTCATTTGATCTAAACGTACTTTTAAAAAATACTAATTGGAAAAAACTTCAAAGATAAAATTATCTTCTTTGACCAAAAAGTCTAAGAAGCATAATGAATAAATTAATGAAATCTAGATAAAGAGTTAAAGCACCCATAACTGCTTTCTTGCCCATTATCTCGCCACTATCACTAACTGCGTACATATTTTTGATTTTCTGGGTGTCATATGCGGTAAGTCCCACAAAAATCAAAACTCCTAAAATTGAGATTACAAAATACATCATCGAAGATTTCATAAAAATATTAACTAATGAAGCAATTATAATTCCAATTAATCCCATCATCAAAAAAGACCCTAATTTAGTTAAATCTCTTTTTGTTGTGTAACCATAAATACTCATTGCTCCAAAAGTTGCTGAGCAAATGAAGAAGACTCTAGTTACACTCATTCCAGTATAAATTAATAAAATTGAAGATAGAGACAAACCCATTAATGCAGCAAAGACCCAAAAAGTTGTCTGAGCTTTTGATGCGCTCATTTTATTAATTCCAAAACTCATATAAAAAACAATCCCTAATGGGGCCAACATTACAATCCACTTAAGTCCAGACATATAAATGGCATTTCCTATTTGAGTTAAACCTATTATTGATCCTGCATCATTTGTTACTACCGACATTTTAAATGTTAAAAGAGCAACTATACCTGTTAATAGTATTCCTGTGGCCATGTAGTTGTAGACTTTTAACATATAGGCTCTTAGGCCCTCATCCATTACTACTGTTGACTGTTTAGCTGCTGCAGCGGCTCTTCCTAAAATACCTTTTTTATCAAATTCCATAATTATATATATAATATTCTTTTACTAATTATTCAAGATACCTTAAAAGATTGATAAAAAAATTAACTCTATAAAACCTCAATGAACTACAAAAAATTAGGAAATTCAGATCTAAATGTTAGCACAATTTGTCTCGGAACAATGACGTGGGGAGAACAAAACACCCAAGATGAAGGATTCGAGCAAATGGATTACGCTTTAGATCAAGGTGTAAACTTTTGGGATACTGCAGAAATTTACTCTATTCCTCCTAAAGAAGAAACTTTTGGTAGCACAGAAGAAATCATAGGTAATTGGTTCAAAAAAACCAAGAAGAGAGATAAAGTTATTCTTGCTTCAAAAGTTTGTGGACCTATGAGAGAATATGTAAGAGGTGGTGGTAATCAATTTGGAAAAAAAAATATTACTGAAGCATTAGAGGGAAGTTTAAGAAGACTAAAGACAGATTATATTGATTTATATCAACTTCACTGGCCCGAAAGAAACACCAATTTTTTTGGTAAACTAGGATATGAACACGGAGATGATGGTGATTGGACTAAATTTGAAGATATTTTAGAAAATTTAAAAAAATTCATAGATCAGGGTAAAATAAGATATGTTGGTTTATCTAATGAAACTCCGTGGGGCCTATCTAAATTTTTAGAAATTTCTAAAAATAAAAATCTTCCTAGAATGCTTACCGTTCAAAATCCATACAATCTACTCAACAGAACTTATGAAGTGGGCCTTGCGGAAATGTCTGTTAGAGAACAATCAGGACTTTTAGCTTACTCTCCTCTTGCTTGTGGTTATCTTTCAGGCAAATATAGAAATAATCAATTGCCTAAAAAATCTAGAATTGCACTCCATAAAGATTTCTGGACCAGATATAATAAACCTAACGCAGAAAAAGCTATTGAAGCTTATTATATGGTGGCTAAAAAATATAAATTGGACTTAGCACAAATGTCGCTAAAATTTTTGGAAATTCAACCTTTTGTAACTTCTGTTATAATTGGTGCAACTACAATGGAGCAGTTGAAAACTGATATAGAAAGTGTAAATATAAATTTAACTGAGGAAATTATAAATGAAATTAATGAAGTTCAAAAAATTTATCCCAATCCATGTCCATAATTAGAAAAGTTATATTTTTAACAATATTTATTCCAATTATTTCTATGGTGAATTCGTATGCAGATAATTTGAAAAAAGTTGGTAAATTTAAAGATTGGGAAGTAATGGTTATGTCAGTAACATCTGGCAAAGTATGTTTTGCTCAGTCAACTCCAGTTTTACAAGCTCCCAAAAAAGATAAAAGAGATGCAAGATTGTTTATAACTTTTAGACCAAGCGAAAAAATTTCTAATGAAATAAGTGCAACAGCAGGTTACGAATTTAATAAGAACAATACTGTTTTAGCAACGTCTGGAAATAATAAATTTAAATTTGATATTAAGCAGCAAGGTTTTGCTTGGATGACCAGTAATAAAAAAGAAAAAATAATGGTCAAAGTTATGAAAAAAGGTTCAAGAATTATGCTCACTGGCTACAATGAAAAAGGATCTCAAACTATAGATCATTACTCGCTACTTGGTTTTACAAAAGCATATAATACTGCAAAAAAAGCCTGCAGTTAATTAATGAAATCAAAAAAAAGAATTGTTTTAGCTTACTCAGGCGGATTAGACACATCAATAATTCTCAAATGGCTTCAAGAAAATTATAATGCCGAGGTAATTTGTTATACCGCAAACATTGGCCAAGAAATTAATAAAAATAAAATTATATCTAATGCTAAAAAATTTGGAGTTAAAAATATAATTATAAAAGATCTAAAAGATACTTTTGTAAAAGATTATGTTTTTCCAATGATCCGAGGTCATGCAGTTTATGAAGGTGTTTATTTATTGGGAACATCTATTGCAAGACCTTTAATAGCAAAAGATCAAATCAGAGTTGCAAAAAAATTTAAAGCATATGCGGTATCACATGGTGCTACAGGAAAAGGTAACGATCAAGTCAGATTTGAACTAGGTTATCATTACTTTGGGCCAAAAATTAAAATTATTGCCCCTTGGAGAATATGGAAATTAAAATCTAGAACAGATTTAATTAATTATGCGAAAAAAAATGGAATACCTATTCCCAAAGATAAAAAAGGAGCCGCACCTTTTTCAATCGATGACAATTTATTTCACACATCAACTGAAGGCAAGGTTTTAGAAAACCCTAAAAATTCTGCACCAGAATTTATTTATCAAAGAACTATTTCGCCAGAGAAGGCATCCAAAAAGCCAACTTTAGTCTCAATTAATTTTAGGAATGGTGACCCTGTTGGTATTAACGGAAAAAAATTACGTCCTGCAAAATTACTTGAAAAACTTAATCAACTAGCTGGAAAAAATGGAATTGGTAGAGTTGATCTTGTTGAAAATAGATTCTTGGGGATAAAATCAAGAGGTGTTTATGAAACTCCGGGTGGAACATTATTAATTCATGCTCATAGAGCAATTGAGTCTGTCACATTGGATAAGGAAACAATGCATAAAAAAGATGACATAATGCCTAGATATGCTGAGCTTATTTATAATGGTTATTGGTATTCAAAAGAAAGATTAAAATTACAAAAGATTGTAGATCTAAAAAAAAATAAAGTTAATGGAACTGTTAAATTAAAACTTTATAAAGGAAACATAATAATCGAATCAAGAGTTACTAATAGCAAAGCCTATTCTATGAAAAAAGTTTCTTTTGAAGAAAATAAATCATTTAATAAATCAAATGTTGAGAGATTTATAAATTTTCATAAAAAAAAGTTAAGAAACTAGCTGTTTATTTAGAGACAATTTGGGGATTGTTTATTTTTGAAAAAAACATAATTTAATTTTATGGAATCGTTAAAAAATTGGATGAGAGATGCTGCAAACATTTTGTTTGATGACAGTAAAAATGATTTAAGATCTTTGCCAAAAGCAGTTAGGTTACAAATTTTACTAGTATTAAGTTTTATATGGACAACTGTTTTTAGTTTATATGTATTTTCTTATACGACTTTCGCATTTGGGTGGGCAGGTCTTTATGTTGCTCACATAGGACTTATTTTTGCAGTCTACATGACATTCAAACATTTTCATAAAGCAGAAGAACAGTCAGCTAGTGTATTTAAAACTAAAAATTTTGATCCATTTAAAATAATGGTCATAGTCTTTGTTGTTGTTTTTATTTTTGTGTTTTCAAAGGGAATAGAAGTTTTGACTAGTCCAAACCCATATTCTTATTCAATTCCATACGAGGGCTCCTCAAAATCAGTATTTGAAAAATGGCTACCATTTAGTAAGGATAAGTAATGGAAAAAATTGCTAAAAATTTACAGTTAGTATTGATGTGTATTATTTTGATAAGCACAGTAATTGCAGTGGGCATAGAAATTAAAAATATGTTTATGAATCAATCAATCACTTTAGCTGATTTATTATTAATGTTTCTATATCTAGAAGTTTTGGCAATGGTTAGAGTTTTTTGGGACCAGCAATCAATTAGCATAACTCTTCCGCTTCTAATTGCTATCACTGCCCTTGCACGATTTATTATTCTACAGGGAAAAGAGATGGATCCTACTGCGCTAGTTTACGAGGCTGTTGCTATAGTTCTTATTGCAGCTGCAATTGTGATCTTGAGATTAAGACATAGTGATAAGTTAGGTCTAAAAAAGAAAAAAAATAAATAAATTTCATGAAATTTGGAACGTCAAGGGCTTCGGCCATTGAAAAGCTAAATAATTTTGTTGAGCAAAATCTATTTGAATATTCAAGATTAAGAAATTTTGATTATGGTCCTAATAATAGATCAAATATTTCATGTCTTTCGCCCTATATCACGCACGGAGTAATTTCTGAATTAGAAGTAATCAAAAAATCATTAAGCAAATTTTCATTCTCTAAAAATGAAAAATTTATTCAAGAAGTTTTATGGCGAACATATTGGAAGGGTTGGTTAGAATTAAGACCTAATGTTTGGACTGATTATTTAAACCAATTAAAAAGAGTTCGTGAAGAATTTAAAGACAACCCCAATTATAAAAATGCAATAGAGGGTAATACGAACATCGAATGTTTTAATGAATGGGTAAAAGAATTAAAAGAAACTAATTATTTACATAATCATGCAAGAATGTGGTTTGCAAGTATCTGGATTTTTACTTTGGATTTACCTTGGCAACTGGGTGCAGAGTTTTTTATGAAACATCTTTATGATGGAGATGCTGCATCCAATACTTTGGGATGGAAATGGGTTGCTGGAATTCAAACACAAGGTAAAAATTATTTAGCTAGTGAATGGAACATTAAAAAATTTACCAACAACAGATTTAGTAATATCAGACTTAATGAAAATGCTCCTCCTAAAACAAGCAATAAAACTTATGCTGCATCAAAATTGGAGTTTAACAATCCACAAAATCTTGAAGAAAAAAATCTTCTTATTTTTGAGAATAATTTGTCTTTTGAAATAAGTGATTTTAAAGATCAAAAATTTAAAAAGATTTTTTTAATTTCTAACAAAAATGAAAATAGAATTATAGAGCTCAGTGAAAAATTAATAAAATTCAAGTCTCAATTAATTGAAGATCAAAAAAAGAGATTAGAGGAAAAATCAATTGATACTGAAATTATAGATTTGAGTGAGATACAAAATATTAATGAAACTTCTTATGGTTTATATCCTACAGTTGGTGAAAATCTAGATTTTATAAATACAAATAATTTAAAAATAGAATTTCTGTATAGAAAATTAGACCAATTTTCTTGGCAATATTGTAATAAAGGTTTTTTTAATTTTAAAAATTATATTCCAAAAATAATTACAACTTTTAATTAAAACCACCTAAACATTCCGATAATTCCAGCTGTCGCATAAAAGAATTGTAAAAATAATATTCCTCTATGACCACCCCTATAAGCCCAAATTCCAATTAATATTGCAGATATAAGTAATAAACAAAAACCAAAGAACTCTATACCAATATTCATAGCTACAAATAATGAGTACAATATTGCAGTAATAACCCCTGCCCATTCAAAAATTTTATTATTCATAATCTTTATAAATTTCTTCTCGATCGATTTTATTCATACCTTTTGTTTTTTCTATGAATTCATTTCTTAAATCTCTAGATTTGAATAAATAAAAACAGACAGTATCTTTACTATGATAAATTGCCTTCAACTCATCATCAATACAATTTAGCTCCTCAGGTATTTCGGCTTTAATACAAATCATAAAAGTTTTTTAAAATTACTATAAAGAATCTTAGAATAATTATTCATATCTGTCATATTATCTTTTGCAGATTGATCAAATTTTTTTAGTGCTCCATCACCTAATTGATCTTCTAAAGCTTTTTTATACTCTGGAACACAGCCCCACTCTTTAACTGTTGTGTCTTTAATTTCGATATGAAACTGAATACCATAAGCATGATTTTGATATTTAAAAATTTGATACTTGGTAACTGGTGATGAAGCTAATAAAGTTACATCATTATTATTCTCAATTCCTTCGACCTCATAAGAATGCCATTGTAAACTTTTTATTTTATTTGGAAATTTAGAGAATAAATTATCAGTATCTTTTTCTTTAGAAAAATTAATATCCATAATCCCTATTTCTGCTGGTTGAGATTTGACTACTTTGCCACCAACAACTTCACCTAACAACTGGCACCCCAAACAAAAACCCAAATAAGGTTTTTTTAAATTTATAACAAATTCTTTAATCGCTTTTTTTTCTTCTATTAACCATGGATAATCCTGCTCCATAAAAGTATCCATTGGACCACCCATACACAACATTCCATCAAATTTACTTAAATCACTTGGAATTTTTTCACCTTCATCAAGCTCGATTGTGGTTAGCTTAACACCATCAGCTAACATTAAGTCTTTAATGTAACCAGGGTCTTCAATTTTAATATGCTGTAATACAATTATGTTCACTAAAATTAGCTTAGCTTAGAACACTTCTTAGAACAATATTTTACTCTATCCCAATTAAGCTTCCATTTCTTTCGCCAAACAAAAGGTCTTTTACAAACTGGACAGGTTTTAGATGGTAAATTTTCTTTTCTCATTAAATTGTATTTTGTTTAATAAATTTATCAGCCTCAGATAAAATTAATTTTTTTCTGTCTGTTTTCATTTTATCAAAAATTCTTACCATCATTGATAGTCTAGGGTTTGTTAAAAAAAATTTTCTGTTTCGATCTATAAATCTCCAATAAAGACCATCCATTGTATTGCACCAATCTCCTTTTTTAAAATCCATCATTTTCAAAAAATAAGCAGATCCACAGATATACGGTTTGGTTGCAAATATTCCACCATCACTGAATAATCCCATTCCATAAACATTTGGTACCATTACCCAGTCAGAAGAGTCTACAAACATTTCCATAAACCATTTGTAAACTACAATTGGTTTAATCTCACAAAGGTTCATTATGTTTGATAAAATCATTAGTCTCTCAATATGATGAGACCAGCCATGGTTTAATGCATTCTTGATTGCATAATCTAATGGTAGCAAACCTGTCGTTCCATCGTACCAAGACTTTTTCATTTTTCTATTTTGTTTAAAAAAATTTTTTGTTTCCATTTCCTCTGAATAACTTTGATAAATGCCTCGCATAAACTCTCTCCAGCCTATTACCTGACGAATATAACCTTCCAATGAATTCATTCTTATTTTATTTTTTTTATGAAAATCTAAAACTTTTTGAATAATAAACTCAGGAGTTATTAAACCCAAATTGATATAGGGGCTTAAAGCACTATGAAATAAAATGTTGTCTTTTTGATTTACTGCATCTTCATAATCACCAAACAAGTTTGATTTTTCTTTTATAAAAAAATTTAGGAGTTTAACTACGTCATCAAATTCTGTTGCCAACCAAAAGTTTTCCGTACTACCTGGATGATCTTTAAATAATTTTTCTACGATAGGCTTTAATTTTTTTGTATGATTAGTTTCATTAATTTTAGGAAATTTTGGTATTGAAATATCCTTTGGTAATTTATTTCTATTATCCTCATCAAAGCTCCACTTTCCTCCAATTGGATTTCCATCAGCACCCATCAATATTCCTGATTTTTTTCGAACCTCTTTGTAAAACGTAGCCATAAAAGGTTTTTTTGATTTTACTAAATAATTTTTAAATTCATCTCTTGAGTTTAAAAACATAGGAGTTTGAACAACATTCCAACTAATTTTTTCTTTTTTTAAGAATTGAGAAATTTTTTTTTCAAAAAACTTATCTTCGATTTCAAAACTAGAAATCTCTTTAATTTTTTTTGAATTAATAATCTTTTTTAATTTTTTAAGGTAATCATCTTTAAATTCTTTATCTTCAATTTTAGTGTACTCTAATTTAAATTTATTCCTTTTAAGCTTGTCTGCATAAGATCGCATAGAAGACAAGAATAATAGTATTTTCTGTTTATGATGTTTTTCATAAGTACATAAACCATTGTCTTCTGCCACAAAGAATACATGGTCTTTTTTGAAGCGGTCGAGGTATTTTAATGGAAATAATTGATTACCAAGTATAAAAAATAACTTCATAATTAAATATAACTAATTAAATTTTTTATGTCAGAAAAATATATTGTTTTTGGTGCGACAGGTTCAATCGGATCAAGTTTAGCAGAACAACTAGTAAGTTCAGGAAATAATGTTCATTTAGTAGCAAGAAATGAAGCTGAACTTAAAAATATTTCCGACAAACTAGGATGTACATCCACTGTAGCTGATGTTCTGGAAGAAGGATTTATTGATAAAGTAAAAAGCGATATCACAGAAACAAAGGGGATTGCTTACTGTGTAGGTTCAATTGACTTAAAACCTTTAAGAATGGTTAAAGAACAAGATTTTAACAAGTGCATGAAACTAAATCTTTATTCTGCAGTTGAGGTAATAAAAGGATATCAGGAAAGTTTAAAAAAAAATAATGGATCAGTTGTCTTGTTTTCTACAGTCGCTGCCCAAAGAGGATTTACTAATCATGCTATAATTGCTTCTACCAAAGCTGCAGTTGAAGGATTAACTGTTTCTTTAGCAGCTGAGTTTGCACCAAATATCAGAGTTAATTGCATAGCTCCTAGTTTGACACATTCTAAAATTGCTGAGCCAATGTTGAAAAATAAACCTTTAGCTGATGGTATAGCAAAAGCTCATCCACTTAAAAGATTGGGTGAGGGAAAAGATTCTGCCTCACTAGCAAAGTATCTTATTACTGAAGATAGTTCTTGGGTCACAGGACAAATAATTGCAGTAGATGGTGGAAGATCTAAACTTTCTTAAAGTGAAAAAAGTTTTATTTTTAACACTATTAATTTTTTTTTTTAACTCAAAATCTTTTTCTCAAAATTATAATTTTCAAAAATTAGCAAAACTTGATGGACCATGGGGCTCATCATTTTTAAACAAAGATGAATTAATAATTACAGAGAAAAGTGGAAAAATAAAAATTGTAAATATCAAATCCAATAAAATTTTTGAAGTTGATCATAATTTAAATTTTTTAGATTATGGCCAAGGAGGATTATTAGATATTCTATTTAAAGATAATTTTGTTTATATTTCCTATTCTGAAAATAGAGGTAATTGGAAGTCAAGTACTTCAATTGCAAAAGCAAAATTCGATAAAATCAAATTAAACTTTAAAAATATTTTTCAAGCTGAACCTCCGATTGACTCAGGTTATCATTTTGGTTCAAGATTAGTAATTAAAGATAATTACCTTTTTGCATCAGCTGGTGAAAGAGGACAGGGTATGATTGCGCAAGACCCTACAAATCATCCTGGAAGCATTATAAGAATTTACTTAGATGGAAGTATTCCTAGTGACAATCCTAAGTTTGAAAAAAATTCAAATTGGCTGCCCGAAATTTATCAAATTGGAGTTCGAAACCCTCAAGGTTTAACATTATCACCTTTTGATGGAAAAATTTATATGAGTAATCATGGTGCAAAAGGAGGAGACTGGTTTGGTGAGGCTAAAAAAGGGGGAAACTATGGATGGAAAATACTAGGTTGGGGTGGAAAAAATTATTCTGGTACCCCAATTGGACCTAAATGGAAACCAGGTTTTACAAAAGCAATACAGTACTGGATACCCTCTATCGCAACAAGTGCAATAACTATCTATAAAGGAGATGAATTTAAAGAATGGAATGGTCATGCTTTAATAACTTCTTTAAAAGATAAATCTTTGAGAAAATTAATTTTTAAGAATACATCCAAAGTAAAAGAAGAAATAATTTTTAAAGATAAAATTGGAAGAATAAGAGATATACAGGTTCATCCAAATAACGGAAAAATTTATTTTTTAGCAGGAGATAGTTTGTGGTTAATGGAAAAAAGTTAATAAACATCCTATTTATTATAGTTGGAATTTTTTTTTATAATTGTTTAAGTATTGCAATGGAAAAACCTTATCACCATTTACCAGATGGAACTTTTAGAAATCCTGAAGGATCTCCAGTTAGATCAAAAGATGTAAAATTTTCCTACAAAACATTTGCTAAAGAAAAAAAGAAAATAGATATAACTGTCCCAAAAGATCATGTAATCGATAAAAAAATTGTGAAAGAAAATTTAGAGAAATTTAAAGATGATGATTATATTGCTTGGATAGGGCATGCTACATTCTTAATTAAATTAGGTGAAACAACAATTATTACAGATCCAGTTTTTTCAAAAAATGCAGGACCTTTAATTTTTGGACCGAAGAGATACGTAAAACCAGCGCTTGATTTAAAAGAAATTCCTAAAACAGATGTCTTTTTACTAACTCACAATCATTATGATCATCAAGACATGTCAACTATTAGAGGTTTTCCTTATAAAGATACAAAGGTTCTACTCCCTCTTAAACTTGGTAAATATTTTCAAAGATACAAAGATGTTAATGAAATGGATTGGTATGACCAAATAAAAATTAACGATGATTTAAAGATTACGTTATTGCCTGCAGTTCATTGGTCAAAAAGAAGTTTGACTGATACAAATAAAACTCTTTGGGGTAATTTTTTAATTGAATACAAAAACAAAAAAATACTTTTTGCATGTGATACTGGTTATGGAAATATTTATAAAGAACTTGGTGAAAAATATGGTCCAATTGATCTATCAATGATTAATATTGGAGCATATGATTTTAGACCTATGTTTGAAAAATCAATTTATCATACTACTCCAGAAGAAGCCCTAAATATTGCGCAAGATTTAAAAAGTAAAAAAGTTTTAGGAACACATTGGGGAACTTTTGTATTATCTCTGGAACCTATTATGGAACCACCAGTAAGATTTAAAGATAGCGCAGAAAAATATGGATTCAAAAAAGAAGATGCTATTATTTATAAGATTGGTGAATTTGGATCATTAAAAAAATTACTTAATTACAATTAGTTATCTAATAATTTTTTTTTAGCTTTTTCGAATTCTTCTTGAGTTAAAACACCATCTTTTAAAAGATCATTTAATTTATCAAGTTCCTCACTCAAATTTTTTTTGTTATCGAAGAAATTTTCATTCTCTTCATTTTTTAAGTTATCTTGCTCTTTAAGAGCATTTTTAGCTTCCGTTCCTTTCATTATCGCGTTAACACCTAAATAAAGTACAAAAGCAAATATTGGGATAACTAAACCAAAAAAAATTATTTTTTCCATAAATTAATCCTCGTCCTCTTCTCTCCATTTTTTTTCATACATCAGCCAAGCAGCTAATATTACAGAAAATGTTCCGATGATCATACCATAATCAAATCCAGTTTGTTGATCATAAAGATACCAACCTAATTGAGTGGCACCAATTGGAGGAATAGTAAGTATACCCATAAGAATAGCAATTCTATATGGATATTTAGGTTTTTTCATAACCAAACATATCAAAGATTGTTTGCTGATTTAAATATTAAATTTGCGATCTTTTGAAACAGTCGATCGTATTTTTAAGTAAACATGCAATTGTCATAGGCCCTACACCACCTGGAACTGGAGTTAAAGCTTTCGCATTTTTAGATACTTCATCAAATGCTACATCTCCAACAATTCCTTTATCAGTTTTATTAATACCAACATCAATAACAATAGTATCTTTCTTAACCCAGTCACCTTTAACAAGTTCTGGAATTCCAACAGCCGCAACAATTATATCTGCCTCTAAACACTCTCCTTTCAAATCTTTTGTTCTTGAATGCGTAATTGTAACTGTACAATTTTCTTTTAAAAGAAGTTGTGTCATAGGTTTACCATTTAAGTTTGATCTTCCAACAACAACTGCTTTTTTTCCACTTAAATTTGGTTCAATTTTTTTTATTAATAAATAGCAACCTAATGGTGTACATGGCACTGAACTTTCATAACCTGAAGAAAGATTCCCTACATTCATTGGGTGAAACCCATCTACATCTTTAGAAGGATCGATAGTTTCAATAACTTTTTGCTTGTCAATATGTTTTGGCAATGGCAACTGCACTAATATTCCGGAAACAGTTTCATCTTTATTCAATTCTTTGATTTTTTCTAAAACAGTTTTTTCTTCTACACTATCTGGATATTTAATTACTTCGGATTTTAATCCCACTTCGTTAGCTGATTTTTCTTTATTACGTACATAAATTTGACTTGGGGTCATGTCTCCAATTAAAATTACAGTTAATCCAGGTACCTTATTATGCTTTGATTTCAGCTCATTAACTTCTTTTTTAAGTTCTTCTCTTAATTCTGCAGCTGCTTTTTTTCCATCAATTAAAATCATAAAATTTAAAATATCATTGGTGCGATGTAGAGCTTCATACACATTTCTATAAACCAAATCAATAGAAGTAAAATTATTGGAGATATATCAAGTGAACCCAAATTTGGTAAAAAACGTCTTATTTTATTCAAAATTGGATCTGTAAGTCGGTAACTAAATTCCAAAATTGAATAAACAAATCTATTTTGTGTGTTTAAAATATTAAAAGCGATAAGCCAACTAACAATTACATTTGCTATAACCACATAAGAATAAAGCTTTAATATCTGTAAAGCTAAGTAAAAAATAGCTATCATTTTTTTTCAATATAAATTGAAGAACTTGGAAATGCGAATGAAGCTTTATTACTCTCTACAATTTGTTTAATTTCAATAGCTAGTTTTTCTTTGACAGAAAGCCACTCATTCCAACTGCCAGATTTTGTAAAACAACGGACATACATATCAATTGAACTATCTGAAAATTTATCTACTCTTACTGCAATTCCAATACTTGTATTAAAATCTTCACTTTTTTTTATATGATCTTCAATTTGATTTCTAATTGTTTTTAATTGATCGACCGTTGTGTCGTATTGAAGTGTAATGATCCAGCTAATCAACCAATTTGAAGTTTCACTAACGTTAACAACTGCATTTTCAGCAAACTGAAAATTTGGAATTATTGCGAGGGATTTATCAAATTTTCTAATTGTTGTTGAGCGAAATCCAATTTTTTCAACTATACCTTCAATAATTCCATCAACTAAAATCCAGTCACCTATTTTAAATCTTTTTTCGACAAGAACTAAAATTCCTGAAATTAAATTTTTAAATAAATCTTGTGCACCTAAAGCAACTGCTACTCCGAATAAACCTAATCCAGCAATAATTGGTCCTATCTTTATTCCCCATAGTTCTAGAACTGCTGCAAGTCCTAAAATAAATATTAATATCTTTAATGATTTAATAATCCATCCGATTAATTCCCTTGTTAAAAGTTTATCAAGCCCACTTAAAATATAAGAGACTGGTTCAATGATTTGATGAATAACCCAAAAAATTAAGATAGTAATTAAAGTTCTATTTATAGTGTCAGCAATTTCTCTTCCTTCAACAGAAAAAGTCATATAATAACTGGCAATAAAAAAACCAAGCACTATTGGTAAAAATCTTGCTGGTCCAACTAAGGCGGAAACAAAAGTATCGTCTAATTTGTTAGTAGTTCTTTTTGAAATAATCTCTAATTTCTTAATTATAAGTTTGCTGATTATTCCTCTGAAAATAAGAAAAATTAAAAAAATTCCAATTCCAATTAGTATTTGAAAAATATCAACACCTAAAATTCCTTTATTCCAAACTGATAAAAAAATATCAGAAAAATTATTTATTATTTCCATAATTAAATTTTATATAACAAAAACTCCTCTTCTCCAGGATTAAAAAGAAAAATTTTTTTCCACTTAATTTCATTCAATATTGTTGAGGTTTTTTCACCAATACACATTAAATTAGTATCCATCCACTGACTTTCTAGTCGGTAAACTTTTATAAAATTTAGAAAACTAGAGGCACTATTTAGAGAATAAATGTAAACTATATCAGGTACTTTTGACATTAATTCACTGACAAATTTTTCTTCAAATTTTTCAATATGATTTGTTCTATAGTTAATGATCCTTTTAATATTATAACCCTCCTTTTCTAATTGTTGATCGAGATTAACAGATACTATTTCTCCACTTACATAAATTAACTTCCCATCTTTTTTATCAAAATTCTGTAAAATTAATTCTTTTAAATTCTCAACATTTCCACCTGCTGTAATAACGTTTTGGAAACCAAGATTTCTCACCTTTTTTTCTGTAGCGCTTCCTACGCAAAAACATAATATTTTTTTTTCAATTTTTGTAGAATCTAAAAATTTAACAGCATTAGCACTTGTAAAAATGATACCTTTGTAATCTGAAAAATTTATCTTTCCATAAATTACTTGGCTTACATTCAGTAAAGGAAGATGAGAAACTTGATGGCCTAAAGATTGAAATTTCAGGATCATTTCTGAACAATCTTCAAGTGGTCTAGTAAGTAAAATATGCATATTATCTTTTATAGGAATTTTTAGATTTTTCTTTCAAAGCTATACCAATTTCTGTTCCAAGTTGTTTATATTTATCAATATTGCCAGTTTTTTTTTCATAAAATCTTTGCGAACCATCTATAGAAAAAAGTTCAGCTTCTAGAGTAATTTGATTTCCATTTATTTTAGAATGCGCACCTATTGCGGTATCACAATCGCCTTCCAAAATCTTTAAAATATTTCTTTCTGCATGTGCTCTTTTATAAGTTTCGTTATGGTTAACTTTTTTTAAAACAGATATTGTTTCGTCATCGTCCTCTCTACACTGTAATGCTATAATCCCTTGGCCAGCACTGGGAATAATTTTATCAGTTGAAAAAATTTCAGAAATTTCATTTTCTAAATTTAAACACTTTATTCCAACATAAGATAATATTATTGCATCATAAATTCCTTCTTTTAATTTTTTAATTCTAGTATCTACATTTCCTCTTATAAGTTTGCACTTAATATCTGGTCTGATTTTTTTAATCTGAAACTCCCTTCTATATGATGAGGTTCCAATAATTGATTTTAAATTTAATTCTTTAAATTTTTTTTTATTAGTAGTTACTAAAATTTCTCGTGGGTCATTTCTTTCTAAAAATGTATCTGTTCTTAGTCCTTTTGTTTCAATAGCAGGCATATCTTTAAGTGCATGAACAGCTATATCAATATTATTGTCTTGAAGTTCTTTTTCTATATTACTAGAAAATAAACCTTTTCCTCCAACTTCGGATAGTCTTGTATTCTGAACTTGATCACCTTCAGTAGTTATTGATTTAATAATAATATCCCTATCAACCAAGTGAGTATTTTTAATAATTTTATCTTTAGCTTTTTGGGCATAAAGCAATGCTAACTTACTACCTCTTGATCCAATTGTTATTCTTTTATTCATAAAAAAATTTATTTCTTACTTGTATTGGGATTGTACAATTATTAAAAACTATTTGAATGAGCAAAAAACCCTTAATTCTAGGAATAGAATCTAGCTGTGATGAGACAGCTGCTTCATTAATAACTGAAAATAATGAAGGAATGCCAATAATTTTAACTAATATTATTTCTAGCCAAGTAGATATTCATAAAGAGTTTGGTGGAGTTGTTCCAGAATTGGCTGCTCGTTCACACATTGAAAAGATAGATTTAATTGTTAAAAAAGCAATAGATGAAAGTGGAAGAAGTATTGAGGAAATAGATGCTGTTGCTTCAACTGCAGGACCTGGCTTAATTGTATGTTTATCAGTAGGTCTAAGTTTTGGAAAAGCTTTTGCCTCAACAATTAACAAACCATTTATTGCAGTAAATCATTTAGAAGGACATGCATTGAGTCCTAAATTGAATTCGAAAATTGATTATCCATATCTTCTTTTATTAATCTCAGGTGGACATTCACAATATTTAAATGTTCAAGGTCTAGGGAAATATAAAAGATTGGGAACAACTATTGATGATGCATTAGGTGAAGCATTCGATAAAACTGCAAAACTTTTAGGAATTGAATTTCCTGGTGGGCCTCAGATTGAAATCTTAGCTCAAAAAGGTGACCCTAATAAATATAATTTACCAAAACCAATTTTTAACAAAGGCGGCTGTAATCTATCTTTTGCAGGACTTAAAACAGCAATTTTAAAAATTAGTAAAACCATTAAAACTGAACAAGAAAAATTTGACCAAACGTTAGGTTCTGATTTTAGTAACCAGTATTGTTTCACAACTGAACTCCTGCGCCTTTAAGAAAAGTTGCATTTTTATCTAAGGACCATCTTGGTTTCGCAGGATGGTCTAAATCACTAAACTCTTTAATCTTAAATTTTTCTAAACCAACCATTGCTATCATTGCAGCATTATCACCACATAGTTCTATCGGAGGAAATATACTTTGATAATTTTCTTTATTA
>CACKPP010000009.1 GCA_902602105.1 uncultured Pelagibacteraceae bacterium | reverse complement strand
GCCTGTATATCAAAAGTATTTCCAACAAGAAGCCACACCTCAGCTGCTCAAGGTGGTATTTCAGCAGCACTTGGTAATATGGGTGAAGATGATTGGCGATGGCATATGTATGACACAGTTAAAGGTGCCGATTGGTTAGGAGACCAAGATAGTATTGAATATCTATGTAAAGAAGCGCCTAAAGCAGTAATTGAATTAGAAAAATATGGGGTTCCTTTTAGCAGAACTGAAGATGGAAAAATCTATCAAAGACCATTTGGTGGTATGACTAAGAATTACGGAAATGGAATAGTTCAAAGAACTTGTGCGGCAGCAGATAGAACAGGGCATGCAATTTTACACACTTTGTATGGACAGGCCCTGAAACATAAAACTGAATTTTTTATAGAATATTTTGCATTAGATTTATTAATGAAAGATGGAGAGTGTAAGGGTCTAATTGCATGGAATTTAAATGATGGAACTATTCATAGATTTAGAGCACACACTGTAATTATTGCAACAGGTGGTTATGGTAAAGTTTATTATTCAGCCACTTCTGCTCATACCTGTACAGGTGATGGTAATGCTATGGTTTTAAGGGCTGGATTACCATTACAGGATATGGAATTTGTTCAATTTCATCCAACAGGAATATATGGACATGGTACATTAATAACTGAGGGAGCAAGAGGTGAAGGAGGATATCTTACAAATTCTAAAGGTGAAAGATTTATGGAAAGATATGCACCTAAAGCAAAAGATTTAGCTTCACGTGATGTTGTAAGCAGATCGATGTCAATTGAAATTAATGAAGGTAGAGGTGTTGGAAAAGATCAAGATCATGTACATTTAAACTTAAGTCACTTAGATAAAAAAATTATTGAAAGTAGATTGCCAGGTATAACTGATGCAGCAAGACTATTTGCGAATGTAGATGTTACAAAGGAACCGATTCCTGTTGTGCCAACAGTTCATTATAACATGGGAGGCATTCCTACAAATTATAAAGGAGAAGTGTTAACAGTAAATGGTTCAGAAAAAACAGTTACAGGATTAATGGCAATTGGTGAAGCCGCTTGTGTATCAGTTCATGGAGCCAATAGACTAGGATCAAATTCACTGATTGACCTTGTAGTTTTTGGAAGGGCAGCTGCAAAAAGAGCTGCTGAGCTAGTTAAACCCGGAACACCTCATGAAAAAATTAGTGAGGCTGAGACTCAAAAATGTCTTGATCGATTTGATAAAATTAGAAATTCTGATGGGGACACTGGAACAGCGGAATTAAGATTAGAAATGCAGAAAACGATGCAGTCTAAATGCGCGGTTTTTAGAACTGAAAAAACTCTAAAAGAGGGTGTTGATGAAATAAGAAAAACTTATGATGGTTTATCTAGCTTGTCAGTTAAAGATAAATCGTTGATATTCAATACTGATCTAGTAGAAACTTTAGAATTTGATAACCTTATAAGACAAGCAGTAGTTACTGTAGACTCAGCTTTTAATAGAAAAGAAAGCAGAGGAGCTCACGCAAGAGAAGATTACCCAAAAAGAGATGATGAAAAATTTATGCAACATACTCTTGCTTGGTATGATGGTAAAAAAACGAAAATAAGCTATAGAGAAGTTCATAAGTCTACATTGACTAATGAAGTTCAGTATTTTCCACCTCAAGAAAGAGTTTATTAATGGCTCAAATCAATTTACCTGAAGCCTCTCAAATTAAAAAAGGTAAATATTTTAAAGATAAAACTGGTTCAAAAAATTTAAGAAAAGTTAATGTTTATAGATGGGATCCTTCAACAGGAGAAAATCCTAGAATAGATACATATGAAGTTGATATGGATAATTGTCCTTCTAAAGTTTTAGATATTTTAAACAAGATAAAGAATGAAATTGATCCAACAGTTGCTTACAGAAGATCGTGTGCTCACGGTGTTTGTGGCTCATGTGCGATGAATATGGATGGAAAAAATGGCTTAGCGTGCACTACTCCTCATTCTGAAATTGATGGTGATATAGACATTTATCCATTGCCTCATTTGAAAGTAAAAAAAGATTTAATAGGTGATTTAGATGGTTTGTATAAACAGTATAAATCAATTGAGCCTTGGCTGAAATCTAATTCTAAATCAGAAACAACAGAAATTATTCAATCAAAAAAAGATAGAGAAAAATTGGATGGTGCTTACGAATGTATTATGTGCGCTTGTTGTTCAACTTCATGTCCTAGTTATTGGTGGAATGGAGATAAATATCTAGGTCCTGCTGTATTATTGCAGGCTTATAGATGGATTGTAGATAGTAGAGATGAAGAGAGAGAAGCTAGACTTAAAAAAGTTGCTGATGAATTAAAACTTTATAGATGTCATACTATTTTAAACTGTACAAGTGCTTGTCCAAAGGGGCTGAACCCAGCAAAAGCTATTGCTGAAATAAAAAAAATGATAGCAACAGCTAATCTTTAAATAAAACTTTTTTAAGATTATTTGCAGAACTGAGCATAGTAGGTAAAATTTTCTTTAAATCATTTAAACCTTTTCTACTTTTTGCTGTATGCGTAGATAGACAAAAACATAATTCTTTATTTGAGTTAAATATAGGTACTGAAATACCAGCCATACCATCAAACCATTCTTCATCATCAAAAGCATACCCTTGGTTTTTAATTTTTTTTAATTCTTTCTTGAATTCTGAAATATCCGTAATCGTATTTTTTGCAGTTTTAGGTGTTTTTATATTTTTAAAAATTTGTATTACTTTATCCTCGACTATAGATGATAAATATAATTTTCCTGATGCTGACGCATGTAGGGGCAGATGATCTCCTGCCTCTAAATTAAGCTGCATAGGCCAGTGAAATTCTATTCTATCAAAATATACAAGTTTCGTTCCGATAGGCATTGATAAACTAACTGTCTCTTGAATATCGTTTGTTAATTTTCGTAAATATGATCGTCTTAAAGTAAAATTTGGTTCATAAGGAAGGCTTTTTAATATTATGTTTCTAATTTTTGGGCCAGGTAAATATTTTTTTGAACTATTAGCTACGAGATACTTTTCTTCACATAATGTATCTATATGTCGATAAATTGTTGCTAATGGTATTTTTAATTTGTGAGAAATTTTTTTAGCAGTAAAATTATCTGGATCAATTATAATTTCTTCAAGGATATTCAATATTCTTCTAGGAGATGTTCTACTATTTATGTCTGTCATCAAAAGTTAATTTTAAAAAAAATTTAAGATAAAACTGGGATCGTAAATTCAGGACCAGCATTGTCTTCCACCCAAGTCACTGTGGCTGTTTTAAGCTTTGTATAAAATCTTACCCCCTCAGGTCCGTGCATTGAATGATCTCCAAATAAAGATCGTTTCCACCCTCCAAAACTATGATAGGCAACAGGCACTGGAATAGGTACATTTACTCCAATCATTCCAATTTTAGCATTTTCAGTAAAATGTTTAGCAATGTTTCCACTTTTGGTGAAAACAGCAGCACCGTTACCAAGTTCATGATCGTTCACTAAGTTTAGTGCTTCCTCATAAGTTTCAGTAGTTACCATACTAAGTACTGGTCCAAATATTTCTTCTTTATAGATTTTCATCTCTGGCTTAACATCATCGAAAATTGTTGGTCCTACAAAATAACCATTTTCATATCCTTGTTTTTTAAAATTTCTTCCATCAGTCAATAATTTTGCACCTTCTTTTTCTCCAGTGTCTATATATCCTAAAACTTTTTCAAAGTGTGCCTTGTTATTTAATGGCCCAAAGTCACTTTTTTCATCTGTATAAGGTCCTACGTTTAATTTTGCTGTTTCTTCTAAGAGTTTTGTTTTAATTTTTTCTTTAGTTTGTTTTCCTACACAAACTGCAACAGAAATTGCCATACATCTTTCTCCTGCAGAACCAAAAGCTGATCCTATTATTGCATCAGTTGTTTTATTAACATCGGCATCTGGCATTATTACCATGTGATTTTTTGCACCACCAAGCGCTTGAACCCTTTTATTATTTTTAGTTCCAGTATGATAAACATATTCAGCGATAGGAGTAGATCCAACAAAACTTATTGCTTGAACTGTTTTGTTTTCTAGCAATGTATCTACAGCTTCTTTGTCACCATTTACAACATTTAAAACACCAGCAGGTAAACCAGCTTCAATGGCTAATTCCGCTAACTTGATTGGACAACTTGGATCTTTTTCTGATGGTTTTAAAACAAATGTATTTCCACAAGCTATTGAAACTGGATACATCCACATAGGAACCATTGCAGGAAAGTTAAATGGAGTTATACCAGCACAAACTCCAAGAGGTTGCCTCAAGGTATGAGAGTCAACATTTGTTCCAACACTTGAAGAATGATCGCCTTTTAGAGAGTCAGTTATTCCAGTTGCATATTCAACTACTTCTATACCTCTTTGGATAGAGCCTTTTGCATCTGGAATAGTTTTTCCATGTTGTTCTGAAACCATTACAGCCAGTTCTTCCATATTTTTTATAAGTAAATCTTTATATTTTGATAAAATTCTAGCTCTATTTATGGGAGTAGTTTTTGACCATTTTAAAAATGCTTTAGCAGAACTTTCGATTGCCATCTCTACAGTTGCTTTGCTTGCTAATTCAACTTCAGCTATTTGCTCTCCAATAGCAGGATTAAATATTGGACCTTTTCTTGATTTTTTATCGCTGTAAATTTTTCCGTCAATAAAGTGGTTAACTGTTTTCATTATAAAGTATTTTTATAAACAAAGTATAACAGGTTTTTTTTGATTGCAATATGTATTCCTTAAATGAGAAAAATATTATCAATTAAAGATTATATGCTGTTGACTCCTAAATTTACATAAGCTTAGATTAGAATAATTAAAAGAGGGGTATGCTTGATTAAAAGAGACAACGTCCGAGTTTGTGTGCCAAGATATATGCAGATTGGAAAGGGAAGCTTAAATCAACTTCCAGAAATTCTCAACATTATTGGCTCGGTAAAATCCTTATTAATAGTTACAGACAAACAGATGGTTAAGTTTGGTTATGTAAAAAAACTTCAAGAAATACTCTCTAAAGCAGGTTTAAAATCTAATGTTTTTGATGATACGATACCAGATCCTACCGATACAGTAGTTTTAAATGGTGTTGATGTTTTAAAAAAAAATAAAAACGACGCAGTAATAGGTTTCGGAGGAGGCAGTCCAATAGATACCGCTAAAGCAATAGCCGTGCTTTCCCAGTATAGTCAAAATATACAAGACTATAAGCCTCCATCTACTTTTGATAAAAAAGGACTTCCTATAATTGCTATACCCACAACTGCTGGGACTGGTTCCGAGGTAACTCATCACTCAGTTATAATTGACACTAAGAGTAACAATTTTGAAAAAATTTCTTGTAGAGGGGAAGGTTTTGTCCCTATTGTTTCAATTATTGACTATGAATTAACTTTATCAAAACCTAGAAGATTAACTATAGATAGTGCCATTGATACGTTAACACACGGTATTGAAGCTTATGTTAGTAAAAAAGCAACTTTATTTTCAGATAGGATGGCTCTTGATACTATTAGATTGGTCCAGGAGAATATTTATGCTGTTGATAAAGATCCAAAAGATTTAAAATCTAGAGAAGGCCTAATGTTAGCAGCAACACTAGGAGGTTTAGCTTTTTCTAATGCTTCTATATGTTTAGTTCATGGAATGAGTAGACCATTAGGAAGTAATTTTAAAGTACCTCATGGATTAAGCAATGCAATGTTATTACCGACTATAACAGAGTTTTCAATTGATCATGCCAAAAGTAGATATGCTGAATGTAGTAGAGCTGGAAATTTTGCAGCTTCAGAAGATAATGATGATGTAGCATGTGAAAAATTAATCAAAGGTCTTTATAAGATTAATAATGACTTTGACGTTCCATCTATGAAAGGATTTGGAATTAATGAAAAAAATTTTGAGGAAGAGCTAGAAAATATGGCAACTGACGCAGAAATTTCAGGTGCCCCTAACCTCAATCCGAGAGTGCCTTCTGTAAGTGAAATGGTTGATCTTTACGGAAAAGCATGGAGAGCGTTCTAAAATGAGTTGGGAATGTTCTTCAATTTTTAAAACAACTCAAAAAAAAAGAGAGGGGAATATGAAAAAACTAATAAAAACATCTGTTAGTTTGTTCGCAGTTTTTGCTTTAATGATTACTTTTTCATTACAACAAGTTACTGCAGCAGAAAAAATTAGATGGAAAGTACAATCTACTTTTAATACTGGTTGGCCTGCATTAGGAGATCCTGTTGCACGTTTATCAGATACATTAGATAGAGCGACTGATGGTAGAATTAAATTAAAGGTTTATGAACCTGGAAAAATACTTCCGCCATTAGAGATCTCACCTTCAATTAGTAAAGGTGATTTGCCTGCAGCTTATAACTACATGGCATACGACCAGGGAAGAATACCTGCAGCGGTATTATTTGCAGCTGTACCATTTGGTATGGAGCCATGGGAATATGCAGCTTGGTGGTTTGAAGGAGAAGGCGCTAAGTTAGCTAATGAAATATACAACAAACAAAATATTCAAGTTTTGTTGTGTAGTACAATTGGACCTGAAACAGCTGGTTGGTATAGAAATCCTATAACTAGCCTTGCAGATCTTAAAGGTTTAAAAATTCGTTTCTCAGGTTTAGGAGGAATGGTTTTAAATGAAATAGGAGCTTCAGCTACATTAATGGCTGGTGGAGAAATTTTTGCTGCTCTAGAAAAAGGAACTTTAGATGCAACTGAATATTCTATGCCTGCTATCGATGAGGTTTTAGGTTTTCATAAAATCACTAAATTCAACCTATTTCCAGGTTGGCACCAAGTATCAACTTCAACTCATTTCATGATCAATTTAGATTTATGGAAAAAAATGGGTGCAGCTGACCAAGCTTTATTCGAAATGGCTTGTACTGCAGCAGCTATGAGAGCAATTACAACTGGCGAATTTTTACAAGGTAAGCAAATTCAAAGCTTTCCAGGTAAAGGTGTAACAGCTGCTAGATTGCCTGATAGTGTATTGAGAGAACTACAAAAAGTAAGTGCTAGAGTAATGAAAGAGGAATCTGCTAAAGACGCTGACTTTGCTAAAGTATGGGCTTCTCAACAAGCATTTATGAAAGAGTACGATGTTTGGCAAAAATGGGGATATTTACCTCGAAACTTTTAGTATTTAATACTAGAAAAGTTGATTATAATAATAGAAGCGGCCGGTTTTACCGGCTGCTTTTGTTTTTAAGGAAAAAAAAATATGTCTAAAGATTTTACATCTGTTGGAAGTTCTCTTGATAAAAAGCTTCAGCTTAGACACACAACTATCACAAAAAAAATTGATAATTTCGTTTTAAGGATTGGAGAAATCTTTAATTGGTTATGGGTAATATTAATTGGTGTTATTATTTTAAATGTAGTCTTAAGATACGTATTCAAAAATGGGATGATTGAATTGGAAGAGTTACAGTGGCATCTATATTGTATTGGTTGGTTAGTTGGTTTATCCTCAACTTATATAGTGGACTCCCATGTAAGAGTTGATGTTTTAAGTGAGAGATTAAGTTATAAAAAAAAATTATGGTTTGAATTATTTGGAATTTTGATTTTATTTTTACCATTCGTAATTCTCGTTCTCTATTATGCTGTTCCTTTTTTTGAATTATCATGGACCTCAAGTGAAAGATCAACGTCTGCAAATGGTTTACCAGCGAGATGGTTTGTAAAAGGTTTTTTAGTAATCAGCTTCTTCTTATTACTAATTTCTGGTTTCTCTAGAATTACAAGAATAATAGAAACACTTCGATTTGGATTGGGGGACAGAAGATGATTTCATTAGTTACAGAATACTTTTTAGCAATTGCCCTATTTTTTAGCTTCATAACCTTAATATTCTATGGATTTCCAGTTGCTTGGACCATGGGCGGTTTAGGAGTGCTGTTTATATTTATTTCAATGATCTCTGATAATTTATTTGACACCTTTTATGGTGTTGATTTTGGATTTGCCTCAATGGTTGTTTATAGACTTTATGGAGTCATGGCTAACTGGGTCTTAGTCGCATTACCAATGTTTATTTTTATGGGAATCATGATGGATAAATCTGGTATTGCGGAAGATTTAATGACTGATCTGTCTAAGCTATTCGGTAAAACAAGAGGAGGGCTTGCAATCTCAATTGTATTTATTGGAGTTTTGCTCGCTGCTTCTACAGGAATTATCGGTGCAGCAGTAGTATTGTTAACAATTTTAGGTGTACCGTTAATGTTAAAGAATAAGTATAATCCAAATTTAGCCTGTGGAGTAGTTTGTGCGACTGGAACATTAGGAATTTTAATTCCTCCTAGCATTATGCTTGTAATTATGGGAGATCAAGTTCGAATATCAGTTGGAGATTTATTTATGGGAGCAGTGTTTCCTGGTCTATTACTTGGATTACTTTATACAATCTTTATTGTTGTTTATGCTTATATGAATCCAAAAGCAGCTCCACTGCCAAAAGATGCAGAACCAGTAGATTTTAAAATAGTTTTAAGAGTTCTTAAATCCATAATACCTCCAGCACTATTAATTGTAGCAGTATTAGGAAGTATATTTATGGGGATTGCTACACCAACAGAAGCATCAGGTGTAGGAGCTTTAGGTGCATCTTTATTGGCACTGATTAGAGGAAGATTGTCATTTTCTGATTTAAAAATTGTAATTAGAAAAACAACACATACTACAGCTTATATTTTTGCACTTTTTGTTGGAGCAACCATGTTTGCATTAATTTTGAGAGGCTTAGGAGGCGATGAATTAATAGAAGGAGCTCTTAAAGCCTTACCATTTGGAACAAGTGGGGTTGTAATCGTAGTTTTATTTGTTGCATTCTTGCTAGGGTTCTTTTTGGATTGGATTGAAATTACTTTAATTATTTTACCATTTTTAGCACCAGTGATGGTTGACTTAGGTGTAGATTTAGTTTGGTTTATAGTTATGTTTGCAGTAGTTTTACAAACTTCATTCATAACTCCTCCTGTTGGTTTTGCTTTATTTTACATGAAAGGTGTCGCTCCTCAGGGCATTTCGATAACAAATATTTATAAGGGAATAATTCCATTTGTAATTCTTCAAGTAATAGCTGTTGCTATAGTTTTTAACTTTCCTGAAATAGTCACTTGGTTGCCAAAAGTAGCTTACGGTCCATAAAATATATTTAAGAAGCTTTAAAATGAAAAAAATAAAACTTATTATCATAACTATATTTATATTAAGCTTATCAAATTTTGCTAAAGCTGATTTAAATATTTCTTTAAAAAAATATTTAGATGGAAAAGATTTAGAAAAAGGATCTACACAGATATATCTTCTTAAAAGATGTAGTGCGGTTTATGCCTACGCGTCTGGCATAGTCCTTAAGTCAGATGCTGTCTCTTCAAAAAATTTTATTGAGATTTCTAATAATTTATTATTCAAATCTGTAGAATTAATGGTTATTGATGAAAATAAAAAACTTGAAGAAGCTCAAGCAAAAGCTGAAAAAAATAGAAAAGAGTTATTCAGTAATTATATAACTGATGGTAAAAAAAATTGGGAAAAAAACAAATCTCACTTCAAAGGGTCATATATATCTGATGATATGGCTATCTGTTCTAAGTTGATTGAAGAAAATTAAAATAAAAATTTAAATTTTTATTGAATAATTTTGAGTTATGAATAAAAGATAACTCTATTCATGAAAAAAAAGATTTCTTTAATTGGTGCAGGTCAAATAGGTGGAACACTTGCTCATTTGATAGGAACAAAAGAATTAGTAGACGAAGTAGTTTTGTTTGATGTAGCAAGTGGAATTGCTAAAGGAAAAGCACTAGATATAGCTCAATCTTCCCCCATAGATGGTTTCAATGTAAAATTATCTGGCACTGATGATTATAAAGATATCAAAAACTCTGATGTAATAATTATTACTGCTGGTGTTCCTAGGAAGCCTGGTATGAGCAGAGATGATTTACTTGGAATAAATTTAAAGATTATTAAACAAGTTGCAGAAGGAGTAAAACAAAATGCTCCAAATGCATTTGTAATATGTATTACTAATCCATTAGACGTAATGGTTATGGCCTTTCAAAAATTCTCTGGTTTACCAGCGAGTAAAGTAGTTGGAATGGCTGGAATTTTAGACAGCTCAAGGTTTAAATTATTTTTATCTTTAGAATTAAATATTCCTGTAAAAGAAATAGATGCAATGGTTATGGGAGGACATGGAGATACAATGGTTCCTATGCCAAGATTTACAAAAGTTTCAGGAAAACCTTTATTAGATTTAGTGAAGGAGGGAAAAATTTCACTAGAAAGATTAGAAGAAATTAATCAAAGAACTAGAGATGGTGGTGCAGAAATAGTTAAATATTTGGAAAAAGGGTCAGCATTTTATGCTCCTGCAGCTTCAGGGGTTAAAATGGCAGAAGCATATTTAAAAAATGAAAAAAAATTATTACCATGTGCTGTCCAATTAAATGGGGAATATGGTGTTAAAAATGTTTATGCTGGAGTGCCAGTAATTGTGGGAAAAGATGGTGTTGAAAAAATAGAACTAATCGACTTAGATGAGAAAGAAAAAAAAGAATTTATGCATTCTATAGACGCTGTAAAAGCACTTTGGGAAGTAGCATCTAAAATAGATCCTGATCTTTCTAAATAATAATGAATATTCACGAACATCAGGCTAAACAAATACTAAAAAAATATGGAGCAGTTGTTCCAAGAGGAGTTTATGCGTTAACTGTTGATGAATTATTAGAAAAAGCAAAATCATTAAAAACCAAAAAATATGTTTTAAAAGCACAAATACATGCTGGTGGCAGAGGTAAAGCAGGTGGAGTTAAAATTTTAGATACTATTGAAGAACTAGATGCTGCAGCAAAAGAATTATTAGGAAAAACACTTATTACACATCAAACAGGTTCAGAAGGTAGAGAGGTTAAAAGATTATATGTAGAAGAGTCCTCAGATATAGTTAAAGAATTTTATCTATCATGTTTAGTAGATAGGGCTAGTTCGAAAATTGCATTTATATCTAGCGATCAAGGTGGAATGGATATTGAAGAAGTAGCAAATAATTCCCCAGAAAAAATTGTAACAACCAAAGTTGAAATGGATCAAAAAATCTTGGACAAAGACTGTGAAGAAATAGTAAAAATTTTTAATTTAAATGATAATGCTAAAACGCAGGCAATATCTCTAATTAAATCAATTTATAAAATGTTTATAAGTACAGATGCTAATATGGTTGAAGTAAATCCTTTAATTTTGACTAAAGAAGAAAAAATAGTTTGCCTGGATGCTAAAGTTAATTTTGACTCAAATGCTTTATTTAGACATCCAGAAATTTTAGAATTAAGAGACTTAAACGAGGAGGAAGAAACAGAAATAGAAGCTAGCAAGTATGACCTTGCATATATTAAGCTAGACGGAAGCATTGGTTGTATGGTTAATGGGGCGGGTCTAGCAATGGCTACCATGGATATAATCAAGCTTTATGGAAAAGAACCGGCTAATTTTTTAGATGTAGGTGGAGGTGCTTCAAAAGAAAAAGTTTCTGCTGCATTTAGGATAATACTTTCAGATGAAAATGTTAAAGGTATTTTGATTAATATTTTTGGTGGTATCATGAGGTGTGATGTTCTTGCTCAAGGAGTTGTCGATGCTGCAAAAGAAATAAATATAAAAGTTCCCCTAGTTGTAAGATTAGCTGGAACAAATTTTAAAGAAGGAAAAGAAATCTTAGATAATTCGGGATTGAAATTAATCTCAGCAGAAAATTTAGATGATGCTGCGAAAAAAATTGTTGAAGCAATAAAATAATATGTCTGTATTAGTAAATAAAAACACAAAAGTTATTTGTCAAGGATTTACAGGCAAACATGGTGAGTTTCACTCTAGACAAGCAATAGAGTATGGAACTAATTTAGTAGGAGGTGTAACACCTAAAAAGGGTGGTCAAAAACATCTTGATAGACCAGTGTTTAACACTGTTGCAGAAGCTAAGGCGGAAGTCGGTGCAGATGCATCAATGATTTATGTACCAGCAAAATTTGCTGCTGCTGCAATTATTGAAGCAATAGAAGCATCAGTTGAACTTATTGTTTGTATAACAGAAGGTATTCCCATTCAGGATATGCTTAAGGTCAAACAAAAATTGGCCGGAGCAAAAAGTAGACTGATTGGACCTAATTGTCCAGGAATTATAACTCCTGATGAATGTAAAATAGGAATAATGCCTGGAAATATTCATAAGCGAGGATCTGTAGGAATTGTATCTAGATCTGGAACTTTAACTTATGAAGCAGTTGCTCAAACTACAGAAAATGGTTTAGGTCAATCAACATGTATAGGAATTGGAGGAGATCCAATAAATGGAACTAATTTTATTGACTGCTTAGATTTATTTCTTAATGATGACGAAACACAGTCAATTTTAATGATTGGTGAAATAGGTGGCACCGCTGAAGAAGAGGCAGCAGAATTTATTAAAAATCATAAAATAAAAAAACCTATAGTTGGATTTATAGCTGGAATTACTGCTCCTCCAGGACGAAGAATGGGACACGCTGGAGCTATAATTTCAGGAGGCAAAGGTGGTGCTAAGGATAAGATTAAAAAAATGGAAGAATCAGGTATTACAATAGCTAAATCTCCATCAATAATTGGAAAAACATTGTTTAATAAACTGTCTAATTGAAAAATTTTTTTCTAGGTTTATATTAAATTAAATAATGTCTTCATCTAAAAATCTTGAATTCGAAAAAACAGCATTTTTAAGTAAATCGAACAGTGCCTTTATTGAAGAAATGTATATGAAGTTTATAAATAATGACCCTAATTTACCTCAAAGCTGGATGGAATATTTTAATGAGATTGGTGAAGAAGCAGACGTTGTTGTTAAAGAAATAAACGGCCCATCATGGAGTCCTACTCCTAAACAAACTATATCTAAAGTTACCCAAAAAGAATTTCAAAACAGCAGATCTTTAAGTGAGTTAGAAATAATTAAGTCAAACGCTAATTCAATTAAAGCTGTAGCGATGATTAGATCTTATAGACAACGAGGTCATCTAATTGCAAAACTAGATCCACTAAATTTGATGAAAGCAGATTATTTGGATGAGTTACATCCGGAGTCATACGGATTTAAAAAAGAGGAGTATAATAAAAAAATATTTCTTGATGGAGTGATTAGCAAACAAGTATCTAATGTTAAAGAAATACTAGAATTTTTAAGAGAAAAATACTGTGGTCCACTTGGCTATGAATATATGCATATTTCTAATCCTACAGAAAGAAAATGGTTTAGGGATAGAGTTGAAAAGACAGATGATTTTAAATTCACTCAAAATGGAAAAAAAGCAATTTTAAATAAACTTATCCAAGCTGAGGGATTTGAAAAATTTCTACATACAAAATATGTAGGTACAAAAAGATTTGGGTTAGATGGTGGAGAAAGTTTAATACCAGCTCTGGAACAAATAATTAAGATAGGTGGTCAATCTCAAGTTAAAGAAGTTAAAATTGGAATGTCTCACAGAGGAAGATTAAACGTATTAGCGAATGTACTTCAAAAATCTTATAAGAGGATATTTAATGAATTTGCTGGAGAAATAAATTCCTCTAAAGAAGACAGTGCAGGAGATGTTAAGTATCATTTAGGTGCCTCATCAAATAGAGAGTTTGATGGTAATTCTGTTCATGTGAGTTTGACAGATAATCCCTCACATTTAGAAGCAGTAAATCCAGTTGTGCTTGGTCAAACAAGAGCTAAACAATTTTTTCATCAGGACAAACAAAGAAAAAAAGTAATTCCGATTTTAATTCATGGAGATGCAGCTTTTGCTGGTCAGGGAGTTGTTGCTGAATGTTTTGCTATGTCAGGTCTGCCTGGTCACAACACTGGAGGAACTATTCATATTATAGTCAATAACCAAATAGGTTTTACTACAAGCCCGAGGTTTGCTAGATCTTCGCCGTATCCATCTGATATTGCGAAAATGGTTGAAGCTCCAATTATTCATGTAAATGGAGATGATCCAGAAGCTGTCGTATATGCTGCAAGAATAGCAACTGATTTTAGATTACAATTTAATAGAGATGTGGTGATAGATTTAATTTGTTATAGAAGATTTGGTCATAATGAAGGAGACGAACCTTCATTCACTCAACCCCTTATGTATAAAAAGATACGTTCACACCCATCTCCAGTAAAGGTGTATGGAGAAAAATTGATTAATGAGCAATCAATTTCAACTAGCTATTTGAATGAGGCAATCAGAACATTTAAAGATTTATTAGATGAACAATTTGAGAATGCAAAAGATTATAAACCAAAAATAGAATGGTTTGAAGGAACATGGTCGAGGTATAAACCAGAAAGAGGAAAAGATAAAAGAGGTGTAACTGGGTCAAATATTAAAAAACTGAAAGAAATATCAGACAAAGTCAATACAATTCCAGATGAAATAAATCTCCATAAAACAATTTTAAAAATATTAGATAAGAGAAAATTAGATGTAAAAAATGGCACTAATATTGACTGGTCTACTGCTGAGGCTTTAGCTTTTGGTTCTTTGTTGGAAGAAGGATATCCGGTAAGGTTAGTAGGTCAGGATTCTGGAAGAGGTACATTTAGCCAAAGACACTCTGTTTTAAGAAATCAATTAGATAATACAAGATATATTCCTCTCAATAATATTTCTAAAAAACAAAAACAGTTCGAAGTAGTGGATAGTTTTTTATCAGAGTTAGCAGTTTTAGGTTTTGAATATGGATATAGTTTAGTTGAACCAAATACTCTAACTTTATGGGAGGCACAATTTGGAGACTTTGCAAATGGAGCACAAGTTGTGATAGATCAATTTATAGCTTCGGGTGAAAGGAAATGGTCTAGAGCTTCTGGTTTAGTTATGTTATTGCCGCATGGATATGAAGGTCAAGGTCCAGAGCATTCTTCAGCAAGGTTAGAAAGATTTTTACAATTATGTTCAAATGATAATATGCAAATAATGAATTGTACAACTCCTGCTAATTATTTTCATGCTTTGAGAAGACAAATGCACAGAGATTTTAGAAAGCCATTAATAATTATGACACCTAAGTCTCTATTAAGACATAAGCAATGTATTTCTAATATTAATGATTTTAGTAAAGAAAATTCATTTCATAGAGTTTTATGGGATCATGCAATAGACCCAAATATTAAAGGTTTTATAAAATTAAAAAAGCCAAAAAAAATTAAAAAAGTAATACTTTGCTCAGGAAAAATTTATTTTGATTTAATTGAAGCTAGAGAAAAATTAAAAAGAGATGATGTTGTATTTTTAAGAATTGAACAATTATACCCATTTCCAGCAAAAGCTTTAGCTAAAGAATTAAGACCTTATTCAAAAAATGCAAAGTTTTATTGGTGTCAAGAGGAGCCTAAAAATATGGGGGCATGGTTCTCAGTAAGAGATTATATCCAATGGACATTAGATAATATAAAGGCTAATAATGATCAGATTTCTTATATAGGAAGAAGCCCTGATGCATCTCCAGCAACAGGATATGTAAAATGGCATATTTCTCAACAACAAGAAATTATAAAGAAAGTTTTTGAATAAAAATGACTGAAAAAATTATAGTTCCAGTGCTTGGTGAAAGTATTACTGAGGCTACTGTTTCTAAATGGTTAAAAAAAGAAGGAGATGCAGTTGATGCTGATGAGCCAATTGTTGAGTTAGAAACTGATAAAGTAAATTTAGAGGTTCCTTCTCCAGTTTCGGGAACTTTATTAAAGATAAATTCGCAAGATGGTTCAGTAGTTGAAGTAGGCGCTTTGTTGGGATCTGTATCAGAAAATAATTCAGGAGCAATAAAGATAGAGAAAATGAAAAGTATCGAGCCACAAATAGAAGATAATAATGTGGTAAAATTAGAGGCACAAAACAACGAACCTAAAATTTTTGATAAAAAAGAAGAAGAGATAAAAGATGAACCACTAGTTCTAACAAAAGAAATTAAAGAAAATAAAATAAAAGAACAGTCAAAGACTGATCAAATTTTGTCACCCGCTGTAAGAAAAATAGTCAGTGAAAATAAAATTGACGTTAAATCTATAAAAGGCTCTGGTAAAGATGGAAGAGTTTTGAAAGGTGATTTGATTAATTTAATGGGAGTTAATCCTCCACCTTCTGAAAGAAAAGTTAAATATGGTCAAGAAGAAAGAATTAAAATGACTAGGTTAAGGCAAACTATTGCTAAGAGATTGAAACAAGCCCAAGAAAATGCTGCTTTATTAACCACCTTTAATGAAGTTGATATGACTAATGTTATGGAGATAAGAAAAGAAAACCAGGAAGATTTTCAAAGTCGATATGGAATTAAACTAGGTTTTATGTCTTTTTTTGTTAAAGCTTGTGTTGTGTCTTTAAAGAATTTTCCTGCAATAAATGCAGAGATAGACAGAGATGAAATAATTTATAAAAACTACTATAATATAAGTTTTGCTGTAGGAACTGATAAAGGTTTGGTTGTTCCAGTTTTAAAGAATGCTGATGAGCTATCTTTTGCAGACATAGAAAAAAATATTAAAGAAATTTCAGAAAAAGCAAAGGATGGTAAACTTACAATTGAGGATCTTCAGGGAGGCACATTTACAATAAGCAATGGTGGAGTTTATGGTTCAATGCTATCGACTCCTATATTGAATTTACCACAATCTGGTGTATTAGGCATGCATAACATTGTTGATAGACCAACTGTAGTTAATGGTGAAATTAAGATCAGACCAATAATGTATTTAGCATTATCTTATGATCACAGGATTATTGACGGTAAAGAGTCAGTTTCTTTTTTAAAAATGATGAAAGAAAACTTAGAGGATCCTAGAAGGTTGTTTTTGGACATATAGATGGCAGATAAATTTCAAGCAGTAGTTATAGGTGGTGGTCCTGGCGGTTATGTCTGTGCAATTAGGTTAGCACAATTAGGTTTAAAAACTGCGTGTATAGAATCTCGTGGCTCCCTAGGAGGAACTTGCTTAAATGTTGGCTGCATCCCATCAAAAAGTTTATTAAATTTATCTGAAGAGTTTCATAAAGCTCAAAACTTATCATCCAAAGGAATAGAAATTGGAGAAGTAAAATTAAACTTAAACAAAATGATGAAAAATAAAGATAAAGCTGTTTCGATATTGACTAAAGGTGTAGAATTTTTGTTGAAAAAAAATAAAGTAACTTATTTTAAAGGAACTGGAAGCTTTAAATCTAAAAATGAAGTTTCTATAAAAAATGATCAAAATAAAGAAACTTTAGTTCAAACAGATAATATTATAATTGCGACAGGTTCAATACCAGTTTCTTTGCCAGGAATTGAATTTGATGAAAAAATAATTGTTTCTTCTACAGGTGCTCTAAAATTAGAACAAGTTCCAAGAAAAATGATTATTGTTGGGGGTGGGTATATAGGTTTGGAGATGGGATCTGTCTGGTCAAGACTTGGTGCTGAAGTTCATGTGGTTGAGTTTTTAGATCATATTACACCAGGTATGGATAAAGAAGTTTCAAATGAATTTATGAAAGTTTTAAAAAAACAAGGAATGAGTTTTCATATGCAGCACAAAGTTATAGAAATTAAAAAAAATAAATCAGGAGCAATCGTTTCTACAAAAGACGAAGAAGGTAATAAAAAAGATTTTGACTGTGATATAGTTTTAGTTTCAGTAGGAAGAAAACCTAATACTAGTGGATTAAACTTAGATAAAATTGGCATTAATTTAGATGATAAAAAAAGAATAAAAACAGATAAAAATTTTAAAACAAATCTAAATAACATTTATGCTATAGGAGATGTAATCGTAGGTCCTATGTTAGCACATAAAGCAGAGGATGAAGGAATAGCCGTAGCAGAAAATATTGCAGGTCAGTCTGGTCATGTAAATTATGATACTATCCCAGGAGTTATTTATACAACTCCAGAAGTAGCATCTATTGGAAAAACAGAGGAGCAATTAAAAGAATTAAAAATTAAATACAAAATTGGTAAATTTTCATTTATGGCTAACTCTAGGGCAAAAGCTATTGACGACGCTGAGGGATTTGTAAAAATTTTAGCTGATGAAAAAACTGATAAAGTTTTAGGAGCGCATTTAATAGGTCCGCATGCGGGCGAATTGATAGCAGAAATTGGAATTGCAATGGAATTTGGTGCTAGTTCAGAAGATATTGCTAGAACATGTCATGCTCATCCAACTTTTTCAGAGGCAGTAAAAGAAGCTGCATTATCTGTAGATAAAAGAGCAATTCATTCATAAGTTTGCTGCAAAGTTATTATAAATAGATTATTAAATTTTTCATTTGTTAGACTTAAGTTAATGAATTTGTTAATAAATAATAATCATTTATGAGTATTGAAAAATTTAAATACAAAATTTTATTTAATTTTTTTAAAAAAAAAAAAAAATTATTGTGGACCCTTGTAAATAACTTATTAAACGATAGTGTATCAAAACCATCTATATCTGTATTAACTCTATCAGAAGATACAATTTTAGGTAAAAAAAACGAAAAAATATTTGTAACAAATGATAGCTATCAAACTTGGTATATAATAAATGATAAAAACTTCCACGGAAAGTTTGTAAAAAAGATACAAAGTTTTATTAAAAAAGATCACAATTATAACTTTATTGATATTGGTGCAAATACTGGTTTATTGACTAAAGGCATACTAAATCGAACTAAAAATATTAAAAATAGTTTTTTAATAGAACCAAGTGAAGATAATTTTTTTTGTATTAAAAATAATTTATTAAATTATGAGAATGTATATATTTCAAATTTTGCTCTAGATTCACATGATGGTGAAAAAAAATTGTTTGTTGATAAAAATAACAAAGGAAATTTAAGCTTTAATCGTGAAATGATGAGACTTAAAGATGATAAGCTTAATTTTTTAAATGATGAAAATGATTTTATTTTTACTAAATGCAAAAAAACTGAAAATTTTTTTAATGAAATAAATAATGATTTAAAAAATATAATTAAAATTGATGTTCAAGGATATGATGAGATTATATTTCAAGAAATTCCATCTGTGACCTTAAAAAACACTGAGGCCTTAATAATTGAAATTACTCCTTTGCACACGAAAAAAATTGATTTTGAAAAATTTGATAAAAAATTGAGTTGTTTTAAAAGATTTACTAATTTTGAGGGAAAAGAATATACTCAAAATGATATTATTAGTTTGACCAAGATAAAAACCGGAAAAAGTTTTGATTTAGTGTTTTTAAATTAGATTTAGTTTAAAGTGATTTTCAGATTATAGAGAAATGAGATTTCCAATTCTTTTGCCAAATATATTTAATCATCCATTTACATATGAAAGTGATTTAAAACTTAAAATTGGTGATTTTGTTGAGGTTCCATTTGGAAAATCAAAACTAACAGGTGTGGTATGGAATGAATTTGAAAAAAAAAATGATAAAAACTTTAAGATTAAAAAAGTAATAAAAAGATTAGATGTTCCTTTATTAAAAAAAGATACTTTAAACTTTTTAAATTGGTTTGCAGAATACAATATTGTTCCCAAGGGAATGGCATTAAAGCTTGTTTTATTAAGTGGCAAGACTGTAGAGAGACTCAATTTAAATTTTTATAAAGAATTCAATTCACATATTAATAATAATTTAATCAAATTAACAAAAGAACAACAAAAATCATTAAATCAGATTAATATTTCAAATAAAAAGTTCAATGTACATGTACTTCAAGGCACAACTGGTTCAGGAAAAACAATTGTATATTTTGAAGCTTTAAAAAAAATTTTAGAAAAAGGATATCAAGGTCTAATAATGTTGCCTGAAATTGGTTTAACAAATCAATTTGAAAAAAAATTTAAAGAATTTTTTGGTTTTCTTCCAGCAGTTTGGCATTCAAATATAACAAAAAAGAATAAGCAAATTATTTGGAGTGGAATTATAAATGGGGAAATAAAAGTTGTTATAGGTGCAAGATCTTCTCTATTTTTACCTTTTAAAAAATTAGGTTTAATTATAGTAGATGAAGAACATGATCAGTCATATAAACAAGATGAAGGAATAATTTATAATGCAAGAGATATGGCAATTTCTAGAGCTTCATTTGAAAATATTCCAATAAATTTAATTACAGCCGTTCCTTCAGTGGAAACTTATCAGAATATTAAAAAAAAAAAATATAGTTTTTCAAGATTAGAAAAAAGATATCAAAATGCAGCATTACCAAATTATGAAATAATAAATTTAAATCATGTGAAATTAGAAAAACAATCCTGGCTCTCAAAAGAAGTAATTCAAAAAGTTAATTTTCATTTAGAAAAAAAAGATCAAGTTTTGTTTTTTTTAAATAGACGAGGATTTTCCCCAAATGTTTTGTGCAATAAATGCTTCAATAGTTGTTCATGTCCAAATTGTTCTATTAATTTAGTTTATCACAAAAATAAAAATAATTTATTATGTCATTATTGTGGATTTAAAACTTCTTTAAAAAGAAATTGTAAAAAAGATGGTTATTGTGAATTTATATTTAGTGGTCCTGGTGTAGAAAGAATTTATGATGAGGTTAAAAAAAATTTTCCTTTAAAAAAAATTGAAATTTTTTCTAGTGATACCATGAACAAAAAAAGTTCAAAAGATAAATTAGAAAAAATAATTAATAATGAAATTGAAATCTTAGTTGGAACACAATTAATTTCAAAGGGTTTTCATTTTCCAAGTTTAAATTGTATTGTTGTTGTTGATATTGATTTATCTTCCCAAGGTTATGATTTAAGAGGGGCAGAAAAAAATTTACAGCTATATCATCAATTATCTGGAAGAGCAGGACGTGCAGGCAAACCATCTACAGTTTATTTTCAAACATATAATTCAAATACTAGAATGATTTCTGATATTACTAATATTAATCCAAATATTTTTTTAGATAAAGAACTTGAAATAAGAAAGCAAAATCATCTTCCTCCATTTCAAAGATTTATTTCTCTAATTTTGACAGGTAATAACGAAAAGATTTTAGAAAAAGAGTCTTTTAGATTTAAAATTTTTGCTGAAAAAAAGATAAATGGACAAATTTTAGGTCCAGTTAGTGCACCTTTATTTAGATTAAAAAAAAAATATAGAATGAGGCTATTAATTAGAGGTGCAAAAACGCTTAAATTACAAAATTCTTTGGCAAAAATAATTTTTAATTATAAATTTCCAGCTGGAATAAAACTTTCAGTTGATGTTGATCCAATAAGCTTTAATTAGAGCCTAAAAAAATGTCTTTTTGATTAATGGATGCTTGAAGACTATTAGGTCATATGTTAATTAATGCGAGATTTATTAATTAATCATCAATATTTATAGGTAATCAGTTGAGTAAAAATAAAGAATTTTCTACAACTTCAGCTAAGAGATATTCTTTGGCCTTGTATGAGCTTTCTAAAGAAGCCAATATACTTACAAGCATTGAAGAAAATTCGTCTGCTTTATTATCTTTATTATCTAAAAATAAAGATTTTAATAATATGATTAAAGATCCTACAGTGAAACAGGATATATTGATTAATATAATTGATCAAATATCTGAAAATTCTAAATTAGAAATCTTGTTTAAAAATTTTCTAATTTTTTTGATAAAAAAAAGAAGACTTTTTTATATCGAAAAAATTCTTAAAAACTTCTCAGAAATTTGTTCAGAAAAAAGAGGTGAGTTAAAAGCAAAAATTAAATCTGCTAAGAATTTA